>CAYVGW010000043.1:0-27975 GCA_964450895.1 uncultured Occallatibacter sp.
GAGTAGCTGTAGTTGATCTCGTACTGGCTGGGGGCGACTTCGGGGTGATCCTTCTCGTTCTGGAAGCCCATGGCGCGCTGCACTTCGGCGCTGGTGTCGATGAACTGGCGCAGCGGATCAAGGGGCAGGGAGTGATAGTAGCCGCCGGAGGAGATGAACTCGAACTTGTTGGTCAGGTGGTAGGTGCGCTCGGCGTCGCGGCCAGCGAAGAGGAAGCCCTCGATCTCGGTGGCGGCGTTGAGGGTGTAGTTGTTCTTCTTGTGCTGCTCGTCGGCGTAGGCCTTGAGCACGCCACGCAGGTCGCCGGAGTAAGCGGTTCCGTCCTTGTCGATGACGTTGCCGAAGACCAGCACCTTGCCGTTGCCGAAGACGTCGGCGGGCACCCAGTAGAAGGCGCTCCAGTCGATGCCCAGGCGCAGATCGCTCTCTTTCTGCGCGGTAAAGCCGCGGATGGAGGAGCCGTCGAAGGTCAGGTTCTCATGCGCGCCGAGCAGGAACTTCTTGTCGTAATCCAGCAGGTGCAGGCGGCCTTCGAGGTCGGTGAAGAGGACAGTCACGGCCTTGATCCGCTTCTCGTCGGTCAGGTACTTCAACCGCTTCTCGCGAATCTCATGAGCCGCCACGCGATTGGCGCGCTCGGCCTTGGCTTCCAGGTTGAGTTCTTCCAACTGCTCATACGTGAGCGCCAGAAAGTTGCGGTAGTCAGTGGACATGATTCTCCTTTTCGGGACCAATAAGATGGCCTGAGATCGATTGACCCCATTATAGAGTCCCTCCGCGAGAAATCAACTTTTTTGAGGACGCGCAGAAACGCCAGCATTCCTGAGCCGTCTTGCTCGCCGAGAGGCGGCGCCGGCCTGGATGCCGTTTTTTAGAGTATGAGTATCCGCACAGCTTCGCGGAATATCTTTATAAATCAACAACCCTGGGTGCCCCAGGTCCTGATTTTGGACCTGGGAAGCCAAGGTACATCGACCAGAGCAACTCTTCTGTGCTTTAGAGTGCAGCGTGGACCGGGAGGTCGGCGCTACTCTATTGCACCGGAGAAATGTTCTGATTAAACCGTGGGCACGGTCTTGATCGTCTTCAGGATGCGGGAGACGATCTGGTA
This sequence comes from uncultured Occallatibacter sp., assembly GCA_964450895.1. Lineage (GTDB taxonomy): Bacteria > Acidobacteriota > Terriglobia > Terriglobales > Acidobacteriaceae > Telmatobacter. The sequence goes on from CAYVGW010000043.1 coordinate 1,112, forward strand.
GGGATCGGCCTCGGAGTTGGGACGGCGGTCTTCGAAGTAGCCCTTGTAGCCGTCGCGGACGAAGTTGACGGGCAGGCGGACGGAAGCGCCGCGGTCCGACAGGCCGTAGCTGAACTTGTCGATGGACTGGGTTTCGTGCTTGCCGGTCAGGCGGAGGTGGTTGTCGGGGCCGTAGACGGCGATGTGCTCGGGAATGTACTTCTCGAAGGCGCCCATCAGCGCCTCGGTATACGCCTTGCCGCCGACTTCGCGGATGTATTTGGTGGAGAAGTTGGTGTGCATGCCGGAGCCGTTCCAGTCGCCCTTGATCGGCTTGCAGTGCAATTCGAAGTCGATCTCGTACTTCTCGCAGAGGCGATACATCAGGTAGCGCGCCATCCAGAGGTCATCGGCAGCCTTGGCGGAACCCTTGCCGAAGATCTGGAACTCCCACTGGCCCTTGGCCACTTCGGCGTTGATGCCCTCGTGGTTGATGCCGGCAAAAAGGCAGAGATCGAGGTGCTCCTCGACGATCTGGCGGGCGATATTGCCCACATACTTGTAGCCGACGCCGCAATAGAACGGACCCTGCGGAGGCGGGAAGCCATCCTTGGGGAAGCCGAGCGGACGGCCATCCTTGTAGAGGAAGTACTCCTGCTCGAAGCCGACCCAGAGGTCGGGGTCGTTCTCGATGGTGGCGCGCATGTTGGTCGAATTGGGCGTGCCATCCGGGTGCATCACTTCGCAGAGAACCAAGTAGCCATTCTTGCGGGCGCCGTCCGGATACAAAGCCACCGGCTTGAGCACGCAATCGGACTTGTGTCCGTCGGCTTGCATCGTCGAGCTGCCATCAAAGCCCCAAAGGGGGATGTCCGCGAGCGTGGGCGGGTTCTCAAAGGTCTTGAGCTGAGTCTTGCCGCGCAGTTCCGGGATGGGCTGCTTGCCGTCAAGCCAAATGTATTCCAGTTTGTACTTCGTCGCCATGAGTCTCCTTTTGGGTGTGGATGAAGATGTAGGACATTCTCTTGAATTATTCGAGATGAGGTATAAGGAATCCATGAAGATTCCGGGGCTGAGACGGTGGAAAAGCGGGATTTAGCGGCAAAATGCCGGGAAATCTTATAGCGTGAAACGGCGCAGGAGTGAGGCCGGCAGGTGGGCGCGCCGGGTCATGCAGTGCCGAGAGGCGGGAAGACTGAGGCGTTGCATTCTACCGCATCAGGAAGCTGGAAAGATAACACGGAAGTCATACTCGGAGGCGTCGAAAGAGCAGGCGCCGGTCTTGATCTTGCGGTAAAATGGTGTCACCGCGAAGATGATCGATGACGGTTTGCAGTTTATTTCGTCTTGTGAGTGTAGATTTGGTTTTGACCCGTTTGGGAACCAGTTCTATGCCGTGAACTTGCTGATTGGCCAATATCCTCTTTGAAACAAAGGAGAATTGGCGAAGAATTGTATTGACAAGATGAAGAGGGCGGAACGAAAATGGCTCCTTGGTGAATCTCGATACGCCAGAAGCCATCCAATTCCGTATGGCGGTGACTCCCATGACGCTTGATGCAGAAATCGAGTATTTTGAGAAGATGAAGGCGAAGCTCCTCGCCGAGCATGAGGGGAAGTTTGTCGTGATCTTCAACCAGCAGCTTCAAGGAGCCTACGATACGGTCGAAAACGCGTTCAACGCGGGGGTTCAGGCGTACGGGGATCAGCAATTCCTGGTAAGAAAGGTGTTGCCCGCAGAGCCTAACCTGACCAATCTGGCTCTATTGCACGGCCTGATCAATGCCCATCTTTAGGTTCCCCTACGATCAGAAGGAAAACGATCAGCTCGAGAAAAGCGGGTTGCTTATCCCTGTGATGGTGAGTTTGCCCGAGGCTCTTGTGGCGCTCCGTTCCAGTGAAGGGAAGCATGTCTCCGGGCCGATCAGGGGCATGGCGCTGCTGGACACAGGAGCCTATGTCTCCGCCATCGACGTTGGGGTCTTCGAGCGTCTGTCTGTGAATGCCATTGACCATGTCAGTTTCAATTCGGCGAGTGGTTATGCGAAATCGGAGGTATTTCCAGCTCGGTTGTCGTTCCCAGAACTCAATATTCCAAAGCTCGAAATGGAGCGGGTGATTGGCTGCAATTTAGGCTGGACGGGCAAGAGAGATGATGAGTTTCTGATGTTGATTGGAAGGGATATTCTCAGGAAATTCCTGGTCATCTATGACGGGGTTCATGGCGAGTGGCTGCTGGGCCATTGAAGCCAGGAAGTGGGCGAGCATTCGATTCGCCCCTACGGGGCGAAGGCTCCTTTTGATGCACCCTACCCAGGGTTCCGCTGCGCTCCACCCTGGGCTATTCTCGACACATCCCTCCGGGATGTTTTTGCTGACGATTGTCCTCAAGGCTGACGTCGATACCATCGAGTGGCTTTAGAGAGGCTTGTGATAAGCCGGAAGTGGGGTTGTATTGGCGGACATTATTTCCAAAGCTCATGAATGAGAATTCTGATCAGCCAATTAAGAAAAACCAGAGTGGCTGCAATTTCGATCGCTATCGCCTTCATCTTTACAAGAAAGCGATTGAGATTGAAACGCTTTTGGTTCTTATAGTTACGGTTATCGCGTTGAATGAAAAGAATGGCCACGCAGACCTCCTGACTTTCTGGGTGAAATGAAACGTACTTCGCCGTTCGACTCTTGATGGTCGAAGCGTATTTTGTTTAGTGAATTGTGCTTTTGAAATTGTTCGTATTAAAAGGTGAAGGGCTTGGTATCCCAAGTTCGAATATTCCCAGTAAGCTCAACGTACCACATCGAAAGGAAATTATCGGCAAAATATTTTCGTAAATTTTGGATTGCCTGCATATTTCTCAAATAGGACAATCGGCAAAAGCCAGAGCGATTGCTCCGGCCTTTGATGCTGCTATGAGATGTAGGCATCCAGGCATCCCACCCTAGCCGCAAAAACAAGTGCGCGGCGAGGGTGGGGCACCCATGCATTGTTGTTTATGGGTGGGGCACCCATGAACTTACACAACCCGTAAATTCCGCCTATCCCTGAATATCGAACTGCTCGGGATGGAGCGTGGGGTCGCTCTTGATGAGGATGTTCTTGCCGACCAGCTCTTCGTATTCGGTGAGCCAGCTTGCGTTGTTGCTTTTGAGCACCTTGACGGTCTCCGGGTTGACGCGCAAGAGAACGTCCGCGCCTTCGAAGTGCTTCTTCATCTTGCGCAGCTCGGTGTAGATCTCGTTGCAGACCGTGGTCGGGCTTTTCACCATGCCGGTGGCTTGGCAGGTGGGGCAGGGAACGCTCAGCGTGCGCTCCAAGGACTGCTTGACGCGCTTGCGGGTGATGGCCACCAGGCCGAAGTCGTTGAACTGCAGAACCTTGGTGGGGGCGCGGTCGGATTTGAGGGCTTCTTCGAGGGCGGCCATCACCTTGTAGCGGTTCTTGCGGTCGTCCATGTCGATGAAGTCGATGACGATGATGCCGCCCAGGTCGCGCAGGCGAATCTGGCGGACGATCTCCGGCACGGCGTCGAGGTTGGTCTTGACGATGGTGTCTTCCAGGCGCGCCGACTTGCCGACATACTTGCCGGTGTTGATGTCGATGGCCACCAGCGCCTCGGTCTGGTTGATGACGATGGAGCCGCCGGACTTGAGCCAGACCTTGGAGTTGAGGGCCTTGGCGATCTCGTCCTGAATGCCGAAGTGCTCGAAGAGCGGCGTCTCCTTGGTGTAGAGCTTGACGCGGCGGGTGAGCGAGGGCGAAAAGCGGTTGAGGAAGCGGACGATGCGCTCGTAGTTATCCTGGGAATCGACCCAGATGGTGGAGAAGTTGGTGCTGACCTGGTCGCGCAGGATGCGCTCGACGAGGCCCAGATCGTGATAGATGAGGGCCGGGGACTTGGATTCGTCGGAGCGCTTTTTGATGTCGGCCCAGAGGTTGAGCAACATGCGCAGGTCGGTGCGCAGCTCCTCTTCGGAGGCGCCCTCGGCTGCGGTGCGGACGATGAATCCGCCGCTGGCCTCGCCGCGCTCGTGGACCAGAATGCGCTTCAGGCGCTGGCGCTCCTCGTCGGAGGCGATCTTGCGGCTGACGCCGATGTGGGTGACGGTGGGCATGAAGACCAGGAAGCGGCCGGGGAGGGCGATGTGCGAGGTGATGCGCGCGCCCTTCTTGGCGATGGGTTCCTTGGCGATTTGGACGAGAATCTCCTGGCCCGGCTTGAGCAGGTCGCTGATGATGGGCAGGTCGGAGAGCTGGGAGGAGCGGCGTGTGGGTCCGCGGCCGCGATTGGCCTGCTGCGGGGCAGCTTGGGCTCCGCGTCCCGGGCGTCCGCGCAGATTGCGGTCGCGGCGCTGGCCTCCGGCGGGGGGCTGGCTTGCGGCGGCGGGTTCTTCCTCGTCCTCGTCGTCCGCGTCGCCGTCAAAGTTCAACTGGATGCGGTGGTCGAGGTGGGCCTCCTGGAACATCTCGCCCAGGTCGCCGGTGCGCATGTGTTTGGGCAGGGTCTGCTCTTCAAAGGCGTCGGAGTCGTGGTCGCCGCCCTTGGCGCGGTGGGTGTGGCGGGGCGCGTCGAACTCCTCCTCTTCGATGGTTTCTTCGACGATGAGTCCCTTGCCCGGAGCGTACGTCGAGGCTGAGGCAGGCTTGGCGGCTGGCTTGGCGGCTTCCTCGTCCTTTTTCTTGCCAAAGCCAAAGAGGCGGAAGCCGGTGGGCGGCAGCGGGTCCAGATTGTGAGAGGCAACGGCGTCGGGCTCTGTGCCTTCGGCGGTTCCAGCATCCCCGGTCTCAAAAGCGAGACCAGGGGCACCCACAACTTCCTCGGAGGTTTCAGCCTCAACCGGCTCGGAGACCGTTTTCGCCACTTCCTCTAACTCTTCTTCCTCTAACTCTTCTTCCTGGAACTCATCCTCTTCGAGCGGCTCTTCGCCGGCCAGGTCCTCGTCCGCCAGGGCGGCCTTGGTCCAATTGGAGATAAGCTCATCTTCGTGAATCTCCCGGCTGGACGCGACCTCTCCTTCGGCTTCCGCCTTCTCGAATTCAGCTTCTATCGTCTCCTCGACGAACTCCTGCTCCTCGACGACGAGGTCTGTCTCTTCTGGCGCGGCGGTCTGCCTTTGGGATTCGAGTTCTACGGCCGCTACTGCCTCTTCCTGGACGACAGGCTCACTGGGCCGATTGCGATGCCGGGAGAGCGACTCGCCGGGGAGCAGGCCGCTACCGTCCCATTGCAGGGGAGATTCGATCAGCGTGGCGGGCTTGAAGGTACTGGCCGGACGGGCTGGGGCTGGCGCCTTTGCCGCGTTTTCGGCCGGAGCGCCTCCGTATCTGGAGAGCGATTCGCCGGGCATGACGAACGGAACCGGCGCTGGGGCTGAGGCTGGGATGCGGTCAAAGTGGGGCGCGGACTCGACTGCTTCCCGCTTCTGCGGAGAAGGCCTGTCGCCGGCGCCGGCGTGAATCTGCGGCGCAACCTCCTGCTCGGACTCATCGATCTCTTCCACCTGGAATGCTTGCGCCTCGGCGGGCTGCGCCTGCCCCTCTTGCGAGGAAGCTCCACGGCCGCCACGGCGGCGGCGGCGTCCGCGCCAGCGCTTGGCGCCGGCTTCAGTCGAGTCCTGTTCGCCATCAGCCTGCTCGCTGAAGGAGAAGGAGCCGGAGGCGGGCAGGGATTCAGAGACAGGAAGCGCCTCGACCGCCAAGGCGCGTGGCTTTTCGGCGGCAGGACGCTGCTCCTGTTTCAGTTCTTGCTTGGCTTCGGGCTTCGGCTCGGGCTTTTGGCTGGAGCGCGCATTGCGGCTTTCGTTGCGGCCTTCCGGCGCGGCGTGGCGCACCTCGCGCGGAGGCTGGTTGGCGCCGCTGGCCGCGGCCTTCTCAATCTCGTCGGTCTCTTCCGGATCCTCCAGCTCCATGAAGTCAGTCACATAGAGGAAGGCATCGCGCTCCAGGCCGATGTCCACAAAGGCCGACTGCATGCCGGGCAGAACGCGGGTGACGCGGCCGTTATAAATCGATCCGGCCAGGGTATATTCATTTTCGCGTTCGTAATAGATTTCCGCGAGTTGATCGTCTTCCAAAATTGCCAGCCGCGTCTCGTGCGGCGTGCTGGAGATACAAATTTCCTTTGCCATCGTACCTTTCCGTCCAGCGGCCTCAGCCTGCCGGAACCCACGGCAAGGTCAGAGGGAGACGAGAAAAGCCGGGAGGAGAGGGGATGCGCGGAAGGGAGAAACCGTAATTCGCTGGTCTTCCAGAGGCCGCGCCAACACTAGCCCCGAAGGGAAGCGTACAGCGGCGAAGGCCTGACCGGACAAACTGGAAAAACTGAACAAGCTGAACAATTTGAACAAGAAGAACACGTTGTACAAACTGGACAAATTGAACAAGCTGTAGGATACGGAAACCCGATTGCAGAGAGATTGTGGCCAACCTTGCCGATGATTCCGGCGGGGCCGTTCCACCACGGGCGTTTGCCCGGACGCGCCCTGTCTTGGGAACGGGGATTGCAATCCCCAAGACCTCCGCGCAACCCGAACAATCTATATACCGCCAACGGTTTTCCCGTCTCTGCGTACTCATGAACCCAATCCTGCCGGGCGCTCGATCCAACGGGACCAGGCCGGCGTAAACCTTGAAAAATCTTTCTCTTGCGGACCGGACTGTTCCGGGGAGACACAAGAGGTACACTGCGAGTCCGTCAGTTGACGAACCGGCGCATCCGGACATTCATTGCCACTCCCAGCGCCAGGAACGTAAACAACACCGAAGATCCCCCGTAACTCATTAACGGTAAAGGGATTCCAGTGACGGGCATAAACCCGATGACCATGCCCACGTTGACCGCGATCTGAAAAGTCAACACAGCCACTACTCCCATGATAATCAGGGAGCCGGGCAGGTCCGCGGCTGTTTGAGCGTTTTGAATCAAACGCATCAATATGAAAAAGTATAGCAGCAAGACGAAAATCGCGCCGACAAATCCGTGTTCCTCGCCAAAAGCGGCAAAAATGAAGTCGGCATGGGGGATGGGCAGGAAAGCGCCCTGGGTCTGCGAACCTTTCTCCGAGCCCTGGCCCCAGACCCCGCCGCTGCCGACGGCAATCAGCGACTGCTTGAGCTGGTAGCCGGTGCCTTTGGGATCATTATCAGGATTGATGAAGCTGGTCAGGCGCGCCTTCTGGTAGGGCTTGAGGATCTTCCCGCTGCTCCAGACGCCGACGATCAGCACGCTGCCGCAGGTGAGCAGAATCAGCGCCTGCTTGAGGTTGATGCCGCCCAAGAAGAGTCCCGCAACCAGAATTGGCGTGTAGGTCAGCGCGGTTCCCAGGTCGGGCTGGGTCAGCACCATGAGCATCGGAACCCCCACCAGCGCAAAGGCTTTGAAGATGTCCTTCCAGGTGAGCGAGCGCCCGCCGAGATTGGCAAAGTAGCGGGCCACAAGCAGAATCAGGATCAGTTTGACCCATTCGGAGGGCTGAAAGTGCATGGGGCCGATCTTGATCCAGCGCTTGGCCCCCAGCGCGCTGTGGCCCACCAGTTTGACGGCCACCAGCGCCAGCAGGCAGGCGGCGTAGGCCCATTGCGACCAATCCAGCAGCCGGTGATAGTCGATCTTGGAGAAGAGGAACATGGCCACCACGCCGCCGGCGATCCAGAAGATCTGCTTGGTGTGGAAGCCAACGTATTTGGTGTGCAGCGTGGCCGAGTAGATTTCAAAGACGGAGATCGTACACAGCAGCAGCACCATGGCCAGCAGCGCCCAGTCAAATTCGCGGAAGCTCATAAAGCGGCGCATCAGGGCTGGCCCTCTTTGAAACGCAGCGGCATGGCCAGCAGCCAGGACGGCAGGGCAGGCCGCGCGCCGGCGGCAGCCGTGGAGGCAGCCAGCGCTCCCGGATCAACCAGAAAATGGCCGGCATGGAGAACGGAATCCTGCGCCGGAAGACCGTCTGCGCGCTTGCGGCCGGCGGGCGCAGGCTCGGACCAGACGGCCCCCACTTCCACCGGTTTGCCGAGGACAGCCTGGTCGAGGACGTTTTTGTCCTGCCGCCGCTTCTTGTTCACGTAGGTGGTGACCATCTCGGCGGCGATGTGGGCCGAGAGCGAACCCCAATCGCCGTGTTCCTGCAAAACCGCGATCACGATCTCTGGATTGCGCCGGGGAACCATGCCGACAAACCAGGAGTTGGGGGTTTTGGCTCCGCCTTTGGTGTGCGTATCGCCGCCGCCCACCACCTGGGCTGTGCCGGTTTTGCCGGCAAAATCAATGCCTTCAAGGTGCGAGGCGGACGCCGTGCCGGTGGTGGTGGCGGCGGCCATGCCGTCGGTGATGATCGTCCAGGTGTCCGGGTTGAGGGGTACGTTCTTGTCGCCGGAGCCGGGAAAGCTCTCGATGATCGCCTGCTGAAAGTCGGCGGGGATATTCTGGTCCGGCATCACCACGTGAGGGCGCACAAAATGCCCGCCGGAGGCGATGCCGCCCAGCGCCCGCGCCAGTTGCAGCGGGGTGACCTGCGTCTCGCCCTGGCCAATGCCCACGGAGATGGTGTTGCCGGCGTAATACTTCTGGTGGTAGTTCTTCATCTCCCACTGCGTAGAGGGCATGATGCCGGCCATCTCGCCCGGCAGATCGATGCCGGTCTTCGAGCCGATGCCGAAGCTGGTGGCGTAGCGGGCAATGGTGTCAATGCCCAGCTTTTGCGCCAGCGTGTAAAAGAAGGTGTCGCAGGAGAGCGGAATCGCCTGGCTGATGTTCAGTACGCCATGGTGTTTGTCGCATTTGAAGAAGCGCCCGTAAAAGTTGCCGCCGCCCGCGCAGTTGACGTGCATGTCCTGGGCCACGCCCTCCTGCAAGCCGGCCGCGGACATGATGATCTTGAAGGTTGAGCCGGGAGCAAGCTGATCCTGAATGGCCTTGTTCATCAGCGGATGGTTGGGGTTGGTGATCAGCTCATTCCAGTCGGCGCGGTTGATGCGCACGGCAAAGGCGTTGGGGTCGTAGCTGGGATGCGAGACCATGGCCAGAATCTCGCCATTGCGCGGGTCCATGGCCACCACGGCGCCGTTGGCGTCGCCCAGCGCCAACTCCGCCGTGCGCTGCAGGTCGATGTCGATGGTCAGCTTGAGGTCCTGGCCGGGAACGGCGTGCTGGGTGCGCTGGTAGCCCACCTCGCGCCCATGGCTGTCCACCACCACATCGCGCGAGCCGTCCTGGCCGCGCAGCAACTGGTCGTAGGTCTCCTCGACGCCCGCCTTGCCCACCACGTCGCCGGGTTCGTAGGCGGCATAGCGCGGATTGTTCAGATCCTCTTCGCTCACCTCGCCCACGTACCCAATCAGGTGCGCCGCAAAGCCGTCGCGCGGATAGAGCCGCCGCTCCATGGGGACCGTCTCCAACTCCGGCAGTTCATTGCGGTGCGCCTCGATGAAGGCCTGCTCGTCGCTGCTGACCTCTTGCTTGATGGGGATCGGCTGGTAGCCCGGCGCGGCCCGGTAGCGGCGCAGCGTCAAGCGCAACTGCTCCAGATCCAGATTCAGCCCGCGCGCAATCAGCGGCAGGTCGTTGTCCACATTGCGGCTCTGCTCGCGCACCAGGTAGCAGGAGACGGAGGGGTAGTTGTCCACAATCAGCCGGTTCTCGCGGTCGAAGAGCTTGCCGCGCGCGGCCATCACCGGCTCTTTGCGGATGCGGTTCTGCTCGGCCTGCAGGCGATAGTCGTCCACCCGCAGCACCTGCAAGCGCCACAGCCCTGCCGACAGCCCCAGCATCATGAACAGAATGCCGTACTGCACCGCCGTCGATTTGACCGTAGAGAGCTTTTCGCCGCGATTGATGGTGGAGGAATACATGGCCTATGCTTAGGATACAGCCAATCGGCTGCAAGTGATTCAGCGGACAAGCAAGCCGTCCGGCTGATCTTCCTTGTTACTGGTTCAACCACCGATGCCGTGCTTCAGGACGCAGCAATTCTAAATGGACCTCCAAATCTGTTGCTCCCCGAGATGGCTCTTCGGTCTGCTCCCGTAGGGAGCCATCGATAATAGCCCAGGGCAAGCGTAGCGCAGCCCTGGGTAAAGGGCAAAACGAAGACCATCCACCCCGGGGCGGTGTGAACCTCCTGCAGAGCCGTCGATCCGCCCCTCTGGGGCGGGAATCTCATGCTGGAACGCTTACCCAGGATTTCATCCTGGGCTATTTTCGCCTCCTCCCTTGTATCTCTAAATCAGCAGTAGTTTCGGTGAGACTGTTGTAGTGGGGGGAGCCAAGGCATCGGCTCCCCCGCGGGCGGGCGGCTCCCGTCGTCCCTCTGGTCAATTGACCGTCCCGGAGCCCAGGGACCGCCGCCCAAGTCACGTACGACCGAACAGTCGCACGATTTCATTCGAACATACAAGGCAGGTTACCGTGACACGTATCGTTTGTGGTGTGGATGTTGCTTCCAAATCCCTGGAAGCGCGCATGGGCCAGCAAGGAAAGGCCAGCTCATTTGCCAACAACCTCGAAGGCATCGCCGCGCTGGGCGCCTTTTGCCAAGCGCATCAGGCCGATCTGGTGGCCATGGAAGCCACCGGCGGCTACGAACAACAGGCCTTTGCGCTGCTCTCCGAGCAAGGCCTGCCTGTGGCCATTCTAAACCCGCGCGCGGTGCGCCAGTTTGCCCAAAGCATGGGTTCGCTGGAAAAGACCGACGCGATTGTTTCTGTCGCACAGATTTCAGCCGCCATATTGGGCAACTTCAGCACACGGGAATTCGTGTTGGTTGACCTTGCACCGGGGCCTATCCCCGATTGTCTCTACGGGCGCGTCCTGAGCTATATCGGCGTCACAGGCATTGTCAACGGCGCACCCCGCACCGCGTTAGTCGTGGAATTGGATGACGCCGCCTTGTCTGCAATCGCAATGGCTTGGGTTCACCATCTAGCGGCCCGGATTATGCCGTACTTGCGGCCTCCCGATGATTCAGTTTCATTCCTGGAGCGCCTCCATGCGCTTCAAGACACGCGCATAGGCTAACCCGCCTTGTGCGTCCGGGCGGTGTTTGAGGTCCACCGCCCACAAGTTTGTGCTGCCCGGCTAGAAAGGGCCGGGTCATTCGCGTTAGCTGCCACAGCACGTGGACGGTAGACGCGGCGGTGACGCTCCAACAGTGGAGCGGGAGGCCGTAGAGTTCAACCACCCGGATTAAAAAGGGTCCGGCTGACGCGGGGACAACCGCAGTTCGCGGTATGTGGACGCGATTGCACGTCAAGGGGAGATGACGGGCCTAACACACGAAACGGAGGCACAGATATCAATTGCGTTGCCCGATGGTTTGTACCTGGAGCTACAGCAAGCAGCGGCGGCCATGCAAGATCCGGGCTATACAGCCACGCATTTTGCAACCGATGTCGTAGCAAGTGAGCTGGCGAGTAGACGATTGTCCCGTGTGGCCCAAGGTCGGTATGGCGCCCGCGTTATCGAATCCGCGCCGATTGAGCAGCCGGAGCCGTACCGGCTGATGCTGCCTGAGAGGGTAAACCGTGCCTGACATTTTGCAGCGCGTGGATGAGATGTGCGCGGCAGGCGGAGTCACGCGGGTTGCCGTGCTGTATGCCCTGCTAGGCGCTCTGTGCCCGCCCAATGCGCCGGACGCGCCGGACGTTGAAGCGCCCGCCTACATCAAGGCGGCCATCATGCAGGCTATGCGGTCCAACCACCGTGTCACGCTCCATCAGCTCCGGCGATTACGGACGGCCCGCTTGTACTTGCAGTCTGCCGAGTGTCTAACGAAAATCGTAATGATTGGCGCGTTCATGTCCTCTCCGAATCGGGAGCGCATTTTTAGCACAATTCGCTAAAGGACATTCAGTAAGTAATGTGTTTCGTCAGCCTTAAAGGGCACTTCTTTGAGTCGTGCCCTTTCAAAACCCGACTTTCACCACAGACTGTTGAGGCTCGTGCGAAATTGCATTCGGAGGGACGAGTTTTGGAGCGTTGGCGCTGAGGAAATCGATCGCGGCTTCACAGTTTCACAGTTTCACAGGAAAAAAGGGGGGTGGTGGGTGTTGGGCGCATTTTCAGCCCGATTGCATTGGCGATAACCTTTGTTTACAAGGAGATAGATGAACAGGCCGGCGGGAAAAGCGTGTAAAAAGCGTTGATTTTTATCATTTTCCTGGCCTTTTCCGGCGATTTTCGACTATTTTTGGGCCTCTTTTTAATGAATTTTGCGCATGAATCCGGTTCAGATGCCGCCGCGCAACTGAATCTCTTGACTCATGGTTCTATTGTGCTCTTTGGGGGATAAATATACTGCATGACGCGGCAGAGAATTTGGTGAGTAGGGTTCCTTGTTCCCTGACCCCTGACCACTGCCCCCTACTGCTCAGGCACAATCGCGTAGTACCCCTTGCGCACCTGCACCTTCAAGCCGTCGCCTCGGCATTCGACGGAGAGCTTGCGGAAGCTGCCGTCCTGTTTGGTGTTGGTGGGCGTGTAGGTGGCGATATACTGCGTGCGCAACTCCTCCTCGATCTGGTCGAAGGCGGCTTCCAGCTTCTTGCCGTTGTTGCCCACATCGATCAGCCGGCCGCCGGTCTCCTCGGTGACTTTTTTCATGGGCGAGTAGCCGGTATAGGCCAAGCCCTGACTATGATAGGCGCGCACATCGGCGATCAGGATCACGTAGACCACGACGTTGGCCTTTTGCGCGGCCTCGATGGCCTCGTTGATCTTGTGCGCGCTTCCCTCGTCCTGGCCGTCGGAGAGCAGAATCAAGGCTTTGCGGCCGCTCTCGCTGCTCAGCTTGCCGGTCGCGGCCTCGTAGATGGCGTCGTAAATCAGTGTGCCGCGCGGGTCTGCGCCGGTGGGAACCGGCCCGGAGCCAAAGCCGACGCCGGAGTTGATCTGCGCCTTTTGCAGAGCGCGGGTGAGGGCCCGCGTATTGCTGGTCAGGTCTTGCAGCAGGTCCACATTCACGTCAACCGAAACGATGAAGGCCTGGTCCTTGGGCTTGATGACCCGCTCCAGAAACTGGCTGCCGGCGTCCTGCTCCAAGGCAAGAACCCGCTTCTGGCTGCCGGAGGTGTCCAGCAGAATCCCCAACGTCAGCGGAAGATGGGTTTCAGCGGTAAAGCTCTTTAGCGTCTGCGGCGTCTTGTCTTCCGAGACGGTGCAGTCGTCTTTGCCGAGATGAGGAACCAGGTTTCCGGCCTTGTCTTTGACCAGGAAGACGACATCCACCAGGTTGACGGTCCGTTTGAGGGTCGCAATCGGCTCTTCCTCGGCCTGGGCCGGCGCGGTGCTGACCGGGGCCTCGTCCGGCGAGGGGGCAAGCTGCGCCCAGGCCGCGGGGATCAGCCCCGGCGCGGCCAGCAGCAAAACGGCGATTGTCCAACGGATATTCATTCTGGACATAATAGACGAAAATGGGAGCTGGAAGAGAGCATAACCGATGCGCCTCCGGCAACAGGTTGAAGGGAAGAAACATGTACTTTGATAGGGCATGGCTTCAGCGGCTGCGAAAAAAGGGCGAAATTCAAGTGAAATCCCTGAAAAAGATCCCGCAGGGGCTGAAGCCATCCTTTATTATCATTCGTTTGCGGCACGACTATTGATCCGGCACGAATGCCATGCGAGATTACCGCCGCAAAGCAACCGCAGGTCCTTCGACTCCGCTGCGCTCCGCTCAGGATGACAGATTTTTAATTGCGCTCCGCTCAGGATGACAGATTTTTAATTGCGCTCCGATCAGGATGACAGATTTTTAATTGCGTTCCGTTCAGAATGACAGAGTTTTTATATCGCAATCCTTTCAGGCCGGACCAATAAAGTCGTGCCCTGGTTACAAAACCTGCCTGAATTGAGTTTTTCCGCAGCCTGTGAAGTTGTGCCCTTTCAAAACAGGACCTCCGTGGAGTTCCAAGTTCATGAAATAGACCCGGCTCCCGTCAAAAAGCAACCTGCACGGCTCTGGCGCGTCTGATACTCTGACGATTACGGTAGTGTGTCGGAGAACAGGGATCAGCGATCAGGGGTCAGGGATCAGATTCCGGGCCGTTTTGGTAACTGAGAACTGACAACTACCTACTGGAGACTCTCTGTGAAGCAAGGTTTTTCGGCAATCGCGCTGGCCGCGCTCCTCGGTTCAAGCCTGAGCATGACGGCTCAGGCCCAACAGCAGCAATCCCCCGTGCCCGACGCTCCCGCGCCCCAGGCCCCCAAGCCGCTGTCGGATATGGGCGGCCCCATCACCCCCGGCAAAGGCGCCGGCGATGAGCAAACGCCGGGCGGCGCCTCGTCTTCAAGCTCGACCGTTCAGCAGAAACAGTCTTTTACGCCGGCCTCCGAGCCGGTCAAGGACACCGTCCAGACCGCGCCGCCCGTGCAGCCTGCTGCCGGTGAAGCATTTGAGGAAATCTCCAACGTCATCCACCGGAACGTGACCGCCATCGAAGTCCCGGTCACCGTGAAGGACTCCAAGGGCAAGCTGGTGGCTGGCCTCACCTACCGCGACTTCAAGATCTACGAGAACGACACGCGTCAGCCGATCTCGTACTTCACCACCGATTCCTTTCCGCTCTCCATCGCTTTTGTGATTGACCAGAGCCTGACTTCGGATGTGATGTCCAAGGTGAACGACTCGCTGGGCGCCATTCAAGGCGCGCTGACGCCCTATGACGAAGTGGCCGTCTTTACCTACAACAACGGCTCGCAGGAGCGGACCGCCTTCACCGGCGCGCAGAGCACCCGCCTGCCGGCCGTGCTGGCCCTGGCCAAGGTGACCGGCAGCGAAATACTGGCACCGAACCTCAGCGGGCCGTTGTCTTCCGCTTGCGCCATGACCCAGAACGGCGGCTGCGTCGATCCCAATCTACAACAAGGCGGCTCAGCCGGCAATGGTATTTGGGTCAATCCTACCAAGGAAGTTCACACCCTCAACGACGCCATCCTGGCCGCAGCCAAGGAGCTTTCCACGCGCCCCAAGGGCCGCCGCCGCATCGTCTACGTCATCAGCGACGGCAAGGAGTACGGCAGCAAGGCCACCTACAAGGAAGTGGTGCGCTACCTGGAGACCAACAAGACAGCCGTCTACGGCACGCTGGTGGGCGATTCGGCGCGCTTTGGCGAGGGCTACATCAGCCACGTCCATCTGCCCTTTACCATGTACGACAACCTGCTGGCCAAGTACATTCTGGCCACCGGCGGCGAACCGGACTTCGAGCGCGGCGTGGAGGGCATCGAGAAGAGCTACGCCAAGATCGCCGAAGAGGCGCGCAACCAGTACACGATCGTCTATTACACGCATCAGCCGATGCTCGACGGCAAATTCCGCAAGATTGACGTGCGCGTGGACCGGCCGGGCATGGACGTCGTCGCCAAGCAGGGCTATTACCCCTCCGGGCAGGACGCAAAGTAAGGGAACAGGGATCAGGGTTCAGGGGTCAGAAAAACGTTGGGAGATACTGGGCGGCCCATCCCTTTCGCGTTGTTGCGAAAGGGGTGGGAAACCACGAACCTCAACCAGCCTTATTCGTAGAGAACCGGGTCAGCGCCGATAGCGCCGAATCAACTCCGAGGGCGCGATGCCCTCTTTCAGGCGCGCATCGGGTTCCAGTTCGCCGGCCTTCAAGTCCAGCGGCAGAACCCCGGCCCAGACCGGCAGCGCGTGATCGGCCTCGTCGTCAACCGGAGGGCCGCTCCGGCTCTTGGCCGAGGCCTCCTCGATGGTCAGCTCCAGCACCGTGGTGGCCTTCAGCTCCTGGCTCGACGGCAGACGCACCTCATCCCACCGCCCAGCGATCAGATGATCGGAGATCACCCGCAGCGCCTCGTTCTTTTGCGCCGGATCGTCGATCATGCGCGCGATTCCGAAGACCACGGCGGAGCGGTAGTTGATCGAGTGATGAAAGGCCGAGCGGGCCAGGACCAGCCCATCCACCAGCGAGACGGTGGCGCAGACCGGCACACCGCCCGCGAGCGCGCGCATCATGCGGCTGGCCGCCGAGCCGTGCAGGTAGAGTTTGTCGCCGGCGCGGCCATAGAGCGTGGGAATCACAAATGGTTGCCCATCGACGACAAAGCCGATGTGCGCCAAAAAAGCCGCGTCCAGAATCGCGTAGACCGCTTCGATTTCATTGGAGCCGCGATTCGGCAGGCGGCGGAGGGTGGTCCGTTCGGTCATTTTGTTGGTCCTGATAAGAAGCTGCTCTTCGCAGAGGTTACAATTGGCTGGTTTTATAGAAGATAGAATTCGGCAAGGAGCTCGCGCCGTCCCTACGGGACTCCGGAGGAATTCCTGGTTGCGCCCACCCAGCGCTGAAGCGCTGGGCTAATAATCGCTGCGCCTACGGCGCGGGGGAACTGGCTGTTTCGGCGACTCTGCGCCTACGGCGCTGGGGAACTGACTGTTTTCGGCGACTCTGCGCCCTCGGCGCGGGGGAGCTGTTAGCCGCGCGCCTGACAGGAACGGCAAACGTAGTCGGCCACCTTGAAGCCCATGGGATTCTCAACGCGGCTTCCGCAGCGGGTGCAGGTGACGTACTCCATATTGGCGGGCGCGGAGACGGGCGGGGCGGAAATCGTCGTCTGTTGCACGGAGGGCGCGGTTGGCGTGGGGTCGTTGATGCCTTTGAGGCCTTCCTTGAAGCCCTTCAGCCCTTCGCCCAATCCCTTGCCCAGCTCCGGCAGCTTACGTCCGCCAAAAACCAATAATGCAACCACGAGAACCACCAGAATGTGCGGCCACTCTAATCCAAACATCTCTTTGCCCTCCACGCGCACGACCTTCGCCGCGGCGCACTCACAAATTTATTGTCGCACAAAGGCAGTGGTCAGTGGACAGTGGACAGTGGACAGTGGTCAGTGTCCACTGTCAATTCACCTGCGCCGGCCGGCCCAGCCGTTCGGTGACCATCGAGAAGAAGGCGCGCAGATCTTCCTCGTCGCCCTGGGTGAGCCGCCGGTAGACCTTCATCAGCGGGAAGAGGCGGCTGGCGCGCACCTCGATGGCCGGAACCGCGACCATGCCGCCGGGATACTGGGTCATCTCCCAGGCGCCGGCGTAGCGGCGGCGCAGCACCTCGCCCAGGTAGCTGCCCCAGAGGCGCACCTCGAAGTCCAGCTCCAGCTCCGGGCTTTCGCCCACCCGCACCAGAATCTCGTCCAGCGCGTCAATCGACTCCGCGCTGAAGTCCAGCTTCTGCTGGAAGTCGCTGCGCGCCAACTCCGCCGCCGCCCGCGCATAGCCCTCCATCATCGCCCCCAGGTCGGGGAAGAGCGACGACTCCAGCCTCATGCGCAGATTGGTCGAGTCTCTCATTCACTCCAGAGTATATGTCCTACCGCCGCCTAAGTCTGCCAACTGGAGCAAACTGGCAGGAAAATTCGCGAAGCATCCCGTGTTTGTGGCAGACTGAAGAGGTGATGAGGAGGATTTTCCCTTGAAGACCATCCAGCTTTTCGCGCTGGCCGCAGTGCTGGCGCTCGGCATGGGCGGCGCGCAGGCCGCCAACCGGCAGATTTATCCCGACCCCGCACAGGCCAAGGTGGATCTGGCCGCCGCTCTGAAGACCGCTGCCGCCGAACACAAGCGCATTCTGCTGGACTTTGGCGGCGACTGGTGCGGCGACTGCCAGGTGCTGGACATTTACTTCCACGACGCCGCCAACCGTCCGCTCCTAGAGGCGAACTTCGTACTGGTCCACGTGAACATCGGGCACATGGACGCTAACGTGGACCTGGCCGAGAAGTACGGCGTTCCGCTGCATAAAGGCGTGCCCGCGCTGGCCGTCCTGGACGAGCACGGCGCGCTGCTCTTCAGCCAGAAGAGCGGCGAATTTGAAGATATGCGCCACCTGGAGTCGTCCGCACTGAGCAGCTTCCTGCTGCAATGGAAGCCGTCCCAGCCGGCTGTTCGGCGGTAAGGGTTGAAGCTCCTGGGTTGACTCTTCTGAAAAGGAACTACTCTTCGCAGAGGTTGTAAACGCCCACCCAGCGCTGAAGCGCTGGGCTAATCACCGTTGCGCCTACGGCGCGGGCAACAGAACGCCATTTAGCAAGTTAGCGAATAAGAGTCAATGGATCCCGTTTCATGCGCGGCGGGTCGGCGAAGCCGGTGGGGGGGACTGAAAAGAAATACACGTGGACCGGAAGGTCCACGCCACAGACGGCCGGGAGGCCGGCGCTACAGGTTCATCTCCCGCGAGCCAGCAACGCTGGTGGGGAGCTGTCAAACGGTTTTCCCTGGGGAATCCTTACAGGCAGTCATGCATCCTACTGGAGACGATGGGAATGCTGTGGAGTCCTGAAAATTGGAGCGTGCGGCTGGCGGAGCTGGAGGCGCAGTCGGGCGAGCTGAAAGAGGCGCCGCTGCGGCGCGATGTGCGCTCGCTGGGCACGCTGCTGGGCGAGGTGCTGCGCGAGCAGGCCGGCGAGGATCTGTTTGCGCAGGTGGAAGCGCTGCGCCAAAGTACGATTCAGCGGCGCGAGGCCGAAGCGAAGGGCGACACGGCGGATGCCGCCGTACTGGCCGCGGCGGCGCTGGAGTTGGCCCACGCGCTGCCGGTGGAGCGGGCGATTCTGCTGACCCGCGCCTTCGCGTTCTACTTCGAGCTGATCAATCTGGCCGAGACCAACCACCGCAAGCGGCGGCGCACGGCCCTGCACCTGAGCGGCGAGGCCGGCCGCCAGCGCGGCTCGCTGCTGGGTACGCTGACCAAGATGCGGCAGGTGGGCATCGGCGTGGACGAAGCCCTGGAGACGCTAAAGAAGGTGCTGATTGTGCCGGTCTTTACCGCGCATCCCACCGAGGCCGCGCGGCGCACGGTGCTCACCAAGCGGCGGCGCATCGGCGAGTTTCTGGCCGAGCTCGACCGCATTCCCCTGCCCGAAGCAGAGATCGCGCGGCTGGAAGAAGCGATCCGCGCGGAGATCACCAGCTTGTGGCAGACCGACGAGGTGCGCAGCCGGCAGCCGGCGGTTTACGACGAGATCAAGATGGGGCTGGACTACTACGATGTTTCCATCTTCTCCACGCTGCCCAGCCTTTATCGCGAGATCGCCGGAGCGCTGCGGGCGGCCTACGGGGTGGAGATCGAGGCGCACGCGCTGCCGCGGGTGCTGCACTTCGGCTCGTGGATCGGCGGCGACCGGGACGGCAACCCCTTCGTGACGCCGGAGGTCACGCGCGATGCGATTCAGTTGGCGCGCGGCCACCTGCTGCTCCACTATCAGCGGCAACTGGATGCGCTGATCGACCTGGTGACCTCCAGCGCGCGGCAGATCGGCGTCAGCGCAGAGCTGCTCCAGCGGCTGGAGGCTTACGTGGCGCTGGTGCATACGCCCGAGGCGCAGGTCTTCGGCGTGCAATATGAGTTCGAGTCCTATCGGCGCTTTGCCATCTGCTTGAAGGCGCGGATACAGCGGACGCTGGAGAAGGCGGTGGAGCAACCGGGCTCCGCGGCCCGCCTGCCGGTGACGCCCTACACGCTGGCGCGGGTGCGCGACAAGCTGGCGCAGGCGCTGCCCGCTTACTGCAATGCGCAGGACTTCCTGGACGATCTGGAGACGCTGCGCGACTCGCTGGCGGCGAATCGGGGGCTGCGCATTGCGCACGCGCTGGTGGACCCTCTGATCCTGCAAGTGCGAGCCTTTGGACTGCATCTGCACACGCTGGACATTCGCCAGCATGCGCGCGTCCACGCCACGGCCTTGCGGGAGGCGATGGC
Source organism: uncultured Occallatibacter sp. (assembly GCA_964450895.1). GTDB lineage: Bacteria > Acidobacteriota > Terriglobia > Terriglobales > Acidobacteriaceae > Telmatobacter. The sequence continues at coordinate 20,796 of CAYVGW010000043.1, forward strand.
CGCGACCGGCGCGGAGGCGCTGAGCGGCGGTTTCTCCGCGGAGAGCGCCAGCGTGCTGGAGACCCTCCGCGTGGTGGCGGAGATCAAAAGCGGCTGCTCGCCGGAGGCGATTTGCCAATATGTCATCAGCGGCGCTTCGACGGTGGACGATGTGCTGGCCGTGGTGCGCCTGGCGCGGCTGGGCGGCGTGCGCGTCGAGGGTTCGGAGCGCGATCCCGGCCTGATGCCTGTGCCGCTCTTCGAGTCGATTGAAGACCTGCGCAAGGCTCCGGAGGTCTGCCGCGCGCTGTGGAGCAGGCCCGACTATCGCCAACTGATGGCCACCTGGGGAAACTGGCAGGAGGTGATGCTGGGCTACTCCGACTCGAATAAAGACGGCGGAATGCTGACCAGCACCTGGGAGATCTTCCGCGCCCATCGCGATCTGCACACGGTGGCCCGCGAGTGCGGCGTGCATCTGCGGCTCTTTCATGGGCGCGGCGGCACGGTGGGACGCGGCGGAGGGCCGACGCACCGCGCCATCTTCGCCCAGCCGATGGACTCCTTCGACGGGCAGTTGCGCATTACCGAACAGGGCGAGGTGCTGAACTTCAAGTATGCCGATGAGGTGCTGGCCGAGCGCAACCTCGAACTGATGATCGCCGCCTCGCTGGATGCGCTGGCGCGTCCCAATGCGCGCGACCCGGAGGGCCACTTTACCGGCGTGCTCAAGCCCGCATGGGAGGCCGCGCTGGATGAGCTTTCCGCGCTGGCTTTTGCCTTTTATCGCGAACACATTCTCGACGATCCCGGCGTGGTCACGTACTTCGAGCAGTCCACGCCGGTCAGCGAGCTGGAACAGGCCAAGATTGGGTCGAGGCCCTCGCGGCGCAGTGCCTCGACGAAGCTCGCCGATCTGCGCGCTATTCCCTGGGTCTTTGGCTGGACGCAATCGCGGCTGCTGATGCCGGCCTGGTTTGGCGTGGGCTATGCGCTGGAGCAGTTCTTGCAGCGGCCCGGAGCGCTGGAGCTGTTGCAGACCATGGCCCATGAATTTCCGCTCTTCATCGACCTGCTGCGCAATGTGGAGCTGGCGCTGGGCAAGGTGGATTTGGCCACGGCGCGGCTCTACGCCACGCTGGTGCGGGATGCGGCTCTGCGCGAGCGCATCTTCGCCCGGATGGAGGACGAGTTTCATCGCACGGTGCGCGCGCTGCTGGCCGTTACCGGGCAGAAAGAGCTGCTGGAGACCAATCCGGTGCTGGCCCGTTCGATCCGCCTGCGCAATCCGTATGTCGATCCGATGCACCTGATCCAGGTAGACCTGCTGCGCCGCAAACGCGCCGGCGAAGAGACGCCGGAGGTGAATCTGGCCATCGCGGCGACGATCAGCGGGATCGCCGCGGGGCTGCGGAATACGGGATGAGGGTACGGGAAGGCTGTTCTTGATATATCGCACTGTTAAATACTGTGCATGGAGGATTTTCCATGGGGCGTTTATGCAACTGGGATTTACAAGTTTTCTCGTGGACGGGTGTACCGATATAGTAACGTTAGGTTCGAGACATCCATAGTCCAACTCTTGAGAAAGCCGAGATCGAGGGGTAATAATGATGATGTTATTCATTTCGAGAGGGTGCCAATGGTAACCACTCGGCCACATGATTTGCCGGATTTCAGCGATCCGCCGGTGGCGGAAACTGTTCTTTCTGTGCAATTTGATCGGTTATCGAATCTTCGAGTGGCGCATTTTGGCCTCTACTGGAGCGAGATCCGTGACAGGTTTCCAAAGACGGAAGAGCACGGAGAGCTTCCTGCACAGATCGAATATCCTTCCGATACTCCTCAGCCTATCGTGGGCATTCAGTTTGAGGCGCTCGAAGCTCCGCCGATACCAAGGGTGTGGTTTATCGATAAGGATGGCACTGAGCTGATTCAGGTTCAGAAGGACCGCTTTATCAAGAACTGGCGCAAAGTTGGCGAGGGGGATAAGTACCCTCGTTATGAAAATGTACGGGCTGGCTTTGACCAGGATTTCAATGACTTTTGCCAATTCGTGTCTCGTAATCAAATGGGATCAATCCAAGCCAACCAATACGAGGTAACGTATATCAATCACATCTTGTCGGGGAAGGGCTGGGAAACGCACGCCGATATTGGCAAGGTTTTCACTGCCTGGCAACAGCCACCGTCAGCATTTCCCGGACAGGCTCAGGATGTTGCGTTTCGTGCGCGATTTCCAATATCTGATCCAGCGAACGGCTTTGTCGGGCGTTTGATCGCAACGGTTCAGCCAGTAAAACGTATCTCGGATGGACTGCCCATGTTTTTATTTGAACTTACGGCACGAGGACTGATGGGAGAAGGCACGGATTTTTTCGATCTCGGCCGTGAATGGATCGTTCGCTCGTTTGCTGAATTGACCACACCAGCGATGCATGAGATTTGGGGAAGAAGGAAATAAACATGGCGGCGTTTGCTTTACCGATTCAATACCCTCTTTCAGCACATCGGCCTGTCAAGGGGCTGACAGACAGTCAGTTTGGCTTGCGACAGGAAGCGTCTGTTGCGAGTTTGGCGGCATTTACAAGACCAAGAGAGCTAGTATTTGTCGTACCATCAGACGGAAGTTCTTACAAGATTCTTTTGCCAATGGACTCCAATCAACTTCCTGCGTGGGTGAAGCCTACGATTTCTGCTTTTATTGGGATTCAATCGCTTCCCGATAATTGGGATTCTTATGAGGGGAAAAAGGTCAGTCGAGAAAACATTGTCCGGTCACTCTTTGTTTTGGAGCGGATCATGGATGAAGCCTCGCCAGTTCCATCGATAGTTCCGCTTGGAGACGGAGGCGTTCAAATCGAGTGGCACAGAAAGCAACAGGATTTGGAAATTACCTTCGCGGCTGATGATACTCCTCAGTTCTTCTACCAAAATAGAGCTACAGGGGTGGAACAAATTGGTTTTACGAGCGAATTTGCAAATCTAGCTCGGCTTTTACGGAATCTTGCTTGACATATGTCGCCACCCGTTTATCAGGACAATACGTCAATCCGCGACGAGGAGAAGCTATTCCGGCGGATACATCTCGCCCAACTCGTCAGAGATGATGATACTGATAGCGTTCGCGTGTCCACTGCTGCATTCAGGGATGAAGATCTGTCCGTCAACATTGAATCGGTATTGACAGAGAGTGGTTGTACACCCGAGGCTTGCTTGCGGAATCATCATTGTCATAGGCTCGTGTCGCTTGCGGCGGGAGATACCAGAAGGTTAAACCAATCGCTTTGCCATGATCCCCTTCCGGATGATTTATCGCATGGCCTGATATATGGCTTGAAAAAGAACAGGCAGATTCAAATCGGACTTTCTGCCGCTGCAATTTGGGTGATTCCTGGAACCGCGCCTCGCTATGAGGATATTGAGGCAGAGAAGCGCATCTTGGGGATTTGTTGAAGCGGTTCCGCGCTCGAAAACTTTCACTTGCCACAAACCGCCTTCCGGTACTATGCTCTATTCATGCGTCGATGTCGCTAACACCGCCCTGGTGCCAGACACGATGCGGGTGTGCGCCTTGTTCGTTTTGTTCGCGCGCAGAATTTCCCGCCTGACCGCTCGACCCCTTCACCCCTAAAAAATGAATCAGAACCGTCTGGGAGCGCATCCCGGACAGAGGAGATTATCATGGCGCACATCGCTGCGAATGTCACGGAACTCATTGGAAAAACACCTTTAGTCCAGCTCAACAAGGTGGCCGCCGGGCTGCCCGCAACCGTTCTGGCCAAGCTGGAGAGCCAGAACCCGGTCTCCAGCGTCAAGGATCGCATCGGCCTGGCGCTGATCGAGGCCGCCGAGAAGGCCGGCAAGATCAAGCCCGGCGAGACGGTGCTGATTGAGCCGACCAGCGGCAACACCGGCATTGCGCTGGCCTTTGTGGCCGCGGTCAAGGGCTACAAGCTGATCCTGACGCTGCCCGAAACCATGAGCCTGGAGCGGCGCGTGCTGCTGCTGGCCTTTGGCGCGGAGATTGTGCTGACGCCGGGGCCAAACGGCATGAAGGGCGCCATCGCCAAGGCCGACGAGATTCTGGCCAAGACGCCCAACGGCTACATTTTGCAACAGTTCAACAACCCCGCCAACCCGGCGATTCACTACGCCACCACCGGCCCGGAGATCTGGAACGACACGGACGGCAAGGTGGACATTCTGATCAGCGGCGTGGGCACCGGCGGCACCATTACCGGCGTGGCCAAGTACATCAAGGAGCGCAAGCCGGGCTTCAAGGCCATCGCCGTGGAGCCGGTGGATAGCCCGGTGCTGAGCGGCGGCAAGCCGGGGCCGCACAAGATTCAGGGCATCGGCGCGGGCTTTGTGCCGGGCGTGCTGGATACCGGCCTGGTGGACGAGGTGATTCAGGTGACCAACGACGAGGCGATCAACACGGCGCGCGAACTGCCTCTGAAGGAGGGCCTGTTCGTGGGCATCAGCTCCGGCGCGGCGGCGGCGGCGGCGCTGAAGGTGGCCGCGCGGCCGGAGAATGCCGGCAAGCTGATCGTGGTGGTGCTGCCGGACTTCGGCGAGCGCTATCTGTCCAGCATCCTCTTCGAGAGCCTGCGGCAAAAGGCGCTGGCGCTGCCGACCGAAGCGATTGCCGTCTGAGTGCTGGCGGAGTGAGGTTCATAGTCTCCCAGGTCCCAAAAGCGGGACCTGGGGCACCCATACTTCAGCATGGAACGAATTTTTAGAAAGCCTGGGCACTCAACAATTCATCTGTGGATTGCGCTTCAATTGATTTAGAATCTGGGTGCCCCCGGTCTCGATTTTGAGACCGGGGATTCCCCCTGACTGGACTCATTCATTCCATGCCCTCGTTCGACCGAATCCGCGAAGACGTGAACTCCGTGCTGGAGCGCGACCCGGCTGCCCGCTCGCGCCTGGAAGTATTTCTCTGCTATCCCGGCCTCTGGGCAGTGTGGATTCATCGCCTCTCGCATCGGCTGTGGGGCGCAAAGCTGCGGCTGCCGGCGCGCGTGCTCTCGCAGATCGGCCGCTTCTGGACGGGCGTCGATATTCACCCCGGCGCGCAACTGGGCCGGCGGCTCTTCATCGACCACGCGACCGGCGTGGTGATCGGCGAAACCACCATTGTGGGCGACGACGTGACCCTGTACCAGGGCGTGACGCTGGGCGGCACCGGCAAGCAGCACGGCAAGCGCCACCCGACCATCTGCGACCGCGTCTTCATCGGCAACAATGCCAACCTGCTGGGCAATATCACCGTCGGCGAGAACTCCCGCGTGGGCGCAGGCTCCGTGGTGCTGTCGGATGTGCCTCCCAACTCGACCGTCGTCGGCGTGCCCGCGCACATCGTCTACCGCAACGGCGAGCGCATCCTGATTACCGATCCGCACGACATCAAAGACCCGCTCTCCGATTCGCTGATTGCGCTCGCGGCGCGCGTGGATGAGCTGGAAGAGCGCCTGGGCGGCCAGCGCCGTCCGTCCGAGCAGTTCACCGCCGAGGCCGCCGAGCGCGAAGCCTACCGCATGGAACTGGAGAGGCTGCGCCAGTACGTCTCGATGGGCGAAGGAATTTAAAACCTGCTCATGTTTGGAGCGCATAAATTGAGAATGAATCCTGGACAAGCGCGGGCGAGGACGCCCGCACGACAGCCGGTCTGGAGACCGGCGCTCCATTCGTGCGTCTGGAACGGAGAGACCCGGATTTTTGTGCGAGGGAATCGACCCAACTCCGCCTCAGCGCCGCGCCACCAATTACACTGATTCTGTGAAAGCCTCCGCAAATTCCGTTCAGCCCAGCCGCAAAGACTTCCTCGCGCTCGCCCAAGAGCACACGCTTGTTCCCGTTTGCCGCATCCTTTCGGCGGACCTGGAGACGCCCGTCTCCGCTTTTCTGCGCGCCGCATGGCCGGAGCGCGAGTGCTTCATGCTTGAATCGGTGGAGAATGGCGAGCAGGTGGGCCGCTACACCTTCATCGGCCTTGCGCCCTTCAAGCGCATCGTCGCCCGCGGACGGGAGATTACCATCACCGAAGGCAAAAAGGTGGTGCAGACCGACGGCGACATCTTTGCCGTGCTGCGCCGCGCCCTAGGCGGCCACAAGCCCGCGCGCCTCAAGGGGCTGCCGCCCTTCACCGCCGGGGCGGTGGGCTTCTTCGCCTACGACGCCGTCCGCCAGATCGAGCGCCTGCCGGAGCTGGCCAAGGACGAACTCGGCGTGCCCGACGCCTGCCTGCTCTTCTTCGACGAGGTGCTGGCCTTCGACCACGTGCGCAAGGAGATTTGGCTCGTCGTTACCGCAGATATGACGCGCGGCAAGGCGGCCCGCACGCCGGGAGCCGAGTACGACAAGGCCGTCCAACGCCTCGACCGCCTGGAAAAGCGCCTCAGCCAGCCGCTGCCCAAGCTCGCCGCCGCCAAGAGCAAAGGCAAGCTCAAGGTGAAGCACCGCACCGCCAAGAAGGACTTTCTGGCGGCCATCGAACGCACCAAGGAGTACATCAAGGCGGGAGACATCTTCCAAGCCGTCCTCTCGCAGCGCTTCGACGTGGAGCCGGAGGCCGACAGCTTCCAGGTCTATCGCTCCCTGCGCACCGTCAATCCCAGCCCGTATATGTTCTTTCTGCGCTTCTCGCCGGAAGGGCCGTTAGGCGGTGTGCCGGAACAGCCAAAACACTCAACCAAAAAATCAAAACAACCCACGGTTGAGTTGGCCGGCTCGTCGCCGGAGTTGCTGGTGCGCGTGCATCAGGGCAAGGTCGAGTACCGGCCCATCGCCGGAACCCGCCCGCGCGGCCTGACTGAGGCCGAGGACCAGGCCCTGGCCGACGAGATGATCACCGACGAAAAGGAGCGCGCCGAGCACGTGATGCTGGTGGACTTGGGCCGCAACGACGTGGGCCGGGTGAGCGAGTTTGGCTCCGTCAAGGTGGACAAGCTGATGTTCGTCGAGCGCTACTCGCACGTGATGCACATCGTCAGCAGCATCGAAGGCCGCCTCAAGCCGGAGCTGACCGCCGTGGACGCCCTGCGCGCCTGCTTCCCCGCCGGCACGCTCTCGGGCGCTCCCAAGGTCCGCGCCATGGAGATCATCGAGGAGCTGGAGCCGGCGCGGCGCGGGACGTATGGCGGCGCGGTGCTCTACGCCGACTTCAGCGGCAATCTCGACTCCTGCATCGCGA
>CAYVGW010000044.1:0-27881 GCA_964450895.1 uncultured Occallatibacter sp.
CGGGAGGTCCACGCCACAGCCGACCAGGAGGTCGGCGCTACTCTATACCATTCGGCGCTACTCTATGCCACTCGGAGAAATGCTCTAGAAGGAGAATTTCGCCGACATTTGCATGAAGCGCGAGTCTGGAGAGTGGCTTTGCAGATTGCGCGTGCCGGTGATTTGGCCGGCGTTGTTGTTGATGTTGGAATCGTTCGGATTGCCCAGCGCCGGGGTGTTGAAGAGGTTGAAGATGTCGGCGCGGAACTCCAGCTTGTTCTGGTGATAGAGGTTGAAGTTCTTGAAGATGGACATGTTGACGCGCTCGTATCCAGGACCAGCGATTTGGTTACGGCGTCCGCCGACGTAGTTGAGGATGGTGGCCGGATCGGTGATGTAGTTGCCTTTGGTCAATGGGTGGTCACCCGTGGCTGCCGCATTCCAGGGATTCTCGAAGGCGCAAGGGTTGAACCAGTGAGCTACGTTCCTCACCGAGGCCGGGCAGGAGATGGAAGCATTGTTGCTCGGTGCGCTTCCGCCGCCAGCGTAGGGATCGCCGATCTTGATGGCGCGCCCGCCGATGTTGTCGGGAGTGCTGATGTTGTTGGTCCAGACGGTGAAGTAGTTGCCGCTCTGGGCGGTGAACATGGCATTGACCGACCATCCGCCGACAAGGATGTCCGCAACGGCGTTGTCGTTCAGGTAAGCACGGCCCTTGCCGAACGGGAGTTGATAGAGTCCGTTGAAGGTGAGGCGGTGCCGGGTATCCCAAGGCGACTGCGAACGGTCGAACTTGAGCGGAACCAGGTAGAAGTTCGGGCCGCCGGAATCGCCGCTGGAGCCGAGGGGCGTGTCGATATCGTCGATGGAGTGCGACCAGGTGTAGGTAGCCAGCAGGCTGTAGCCGTGCGCCATGCGCTTTTCGATTTTGGTCTGCAGGGCGTTGTACTCGCTCATACCAGTGTTTACCTGGTTGGAGCTGCCGCCGGAGTGCGGGAAGGGCCGGTTATTCTGTGAACCCTGTCCGGGGGCCGCGGCTGCCACAGGCGCGTTGCCGTCCACCAGAGCGATGAGGTGCTTTCCGTCGTTGCCAACGTAGCCGATGGTAGCCACCACATCAGAGGTCAAGCTGCGCTCAGCGGTGAGATTCCAACCTTCGGTATAGGAGGTCTTGGGGTTGGTTTCCGCGCCGCGCATGGTCAAGCCGGTGGTGTTGGAGGCAAAGCCGGCCGCGATGATGGCCGAGTAGCCGTTGGCGATGGTGATGTTGTCGCCGGGGCAGTTATTGTTGCCGCAAGCCGGCGGGTTGAAGGTGCCGGTGAACTGGAAGGGATAGTTCTCGCCCAGGTTCGGCCAGTAACCGGTGCTCTCCAGACCGCCGTAGAAGATGCCAAAGCCGGCGCGAATGACTGTCTTGGGATCCAGCGAGTAGGCTACGCCCAAGCGCGGCGCAAAGTTGGTGTGCTGCGCCTTCAGCAGGTGCGGATCGGAGGTCGAAACCGGTGTGATTCCGTCCTCGGCCAGCACTGCCGAATAATTCGGGCTGTAGGAAGTGTTGTTCATGACGTTCATGGCATAGGACCAGGCTTCGGTGGGAATCAGATACTGAGCCTTGCCACTGCCGTAGCCGGTGGAGGTGTTGAAGCTCATGGAACCGGCCGTCGGGCTAAAGGAGGCCTGGTAGCCGCCCACGTCCTGATAGGGCTGGAAGAACTCCCAGCGCAGGCCGAGGTTGACGGTCAGATTCTGCTTCACGCGCCAGTCGTCCTGGAAGTAAGCCGCGTTGTCGGAGCGCTGATCGCCATTGGTGGTTTCGTTGGAGAGGCCGGCGTCGTGCTGCGCATCAAGCAGGAAGTCGGCAATGCCCGAGCCGCTGTTGCTCACCGTCGAACCATTGCTGACATTCGCGGTGGCGCGGCCGGTGTAGTTGTAGTAGCCGCGCGAGTCCTGCGGCTGCAGGGTGGAGAAGCGAACGTTCTGGAAGCTGACGCCGGCCTTCAGCGCGTGGTTGCCCCAAATCTTAGTGACGTTATCGATGATCTGATAGACGTTCTCGTGCTCATCTGTGGTGGACCAGGTGGGGCTACCGAAGCCGGAGAGGCCGCTGACGCCAACCGCCGGGAGGCCGCCGTTGAGAGGGGCAACCGGGATGCCGCCGAAGCCAACCGAGGCGGCGAATCCTGTGTTGGCCGCGTTCGGGTGCTGGAAGCCGGTGTGCAGGTAGTTGAAGCCGAAGCGCGCTTCGTTAGTCAGCGACTGCGTGAAGACGTGCGTCTCGCTGAACATGAAGTTGGCGCCGTAGTTCTTCTGCTTGCCGTCGTCGCCGAAGCCGCCGCCGTCCAGGATGTTGCCCAGCGGAGGAGCATTGTGGCCGACTTCGTTCGAGTAGCTGTAGCGCGAGTAGGCCGAGTCCTTGTCGCTGAAGTTGTAGTCCATACGGGCATCCCACTGGAAGGTGTTATCCAGGATGGGGCGCTGGCCAGTGTAGTTGTTATAGGTCAGACCTTTGGCGGCGTTGTTATTGTTCGGCGTGGGGAAGTAATTGAGGAACTTCAGAGCCGTGGCATTCAACGTGACGCCGGAAAAAGTGCTCAAGTCATTGTTGGGAACGGCCACCGGAGTCTTCACGCCCGTTGGATCCTGATAGTAGATCGGATGAGCGTTGCCGTCCGAGGTTAGGGAGGTGTTCAACAGTTCGGAGAGGTTGCCGGTACGCATCAGAGCCGTGGGAACCGTGTAGGTGCCTTGCTCGCCGAAGGTAATGCGGGTAGCCTGAAAATCGCCGAAGAAGAAGAGCTTGTTCTTCAGCATCGGTCCGCCGAGGGTGGCGCCGAACTGGTTGTCGTGGTAGGCGGCAACCGGCAATTTGCCGTTCGGGTTCCAGTCATGATTGTCGAAGATGGTGTTGCGGACATACTCCCAGAGGCTGCCGTGGAAGCTGTTGGTGCCGGACTTGATGGAGGCGTTGACGACCGCGCCGATGGCATGGCCGAATTCGGCGGAATAGTCCGAGGTCTGCACCTTGAACTCAGCCAGGGCGTCCGGCGGAGGGTTCACGACGAAGCTGGCGCCGTTGTAGAAGTCAACGACATTGGCGTTGTTATCCACGCCGTCCAGGATGAAGTTGTTTTCCTCGGCGCGCTGGCCGTTGGCTTCAAAGTCGCCCTTGCCGCCGCCGCGCGAGCCGTCCGCCACTTCGGCGCCGGCTGAAAGTTGCGCAATGTAGACCCAGTTGCGCCCGTTGAGCGGCACGCTATTGATCTCTTCCGCGTTCATCGTCTGGCCGACGGAACTGTCCTGGGTCTGCATCAGGGGAGCTTCGCTGGTGACCGTTACGGTTTCCGTGGTGGCGCCCGGCTTAAGGACGATCACGATGTTGAGGCGCTGCTGAATGTCCAGGTGCAGGTTGGTTTGCGTGGTCGTCTCAAAGTTCGCCGCGGTCGCCGACACCTTGTAGTTGCCGATCTTGATGGGAGAAAAGACGTAGATGCCGGAGCCGTCGGACTTGGTCTTCAAGACCTGCCCTTCGTCCACGTTGGTCAGCGTCACCGCGGCATTGGAGATCACGGCGCCCTGCTGATCCTGAACCACGCCCGTGATCGTGCCTTGATCGAGTTGTCCGAACATGACGCGAGCCGGTGCGAAGAGCAGGGCCAGCGCAAGCAACGGAAACAACAAATTGCCTCTGAATCTCATGTAGAGCCTCCTAGTGAATTGGTGCTGCGTGGAACGCAATTGCCGGTATGTCTCGGAAACCACGGCAGGCCAAACAGTTAACCCTGTCGGCTGCCGTTGTATCATTTTGTAATCGGTTACATTCCTGCATTTCCGCATTCCGAGCAAAAATCTATCATTCGCTTGCAAACGCTGTCAAGAACTTTCTTAGAAAAGATTTTTTCTCCAAAACCATAGCCAATGAGGCCAGGTAGCCGTACAATCAAATAGACTTCCCCTGATTGAGGTTTTCATGGCCGTCAGTATCCGCGAAATCGCCAAGCTCTGTGGGGTTTCCAGCGCGACCGTTTCCCGAGTCGTCAACGGCTCGAATCTGGTCACCCCGGAGACAACGCAGCGCATTCAGAAGGTGATTCAGGATTTCAACTTTATCCCCAACCACAGCGCGGCACATCTAAAGCACGGAAAAAGCCAGATTTACGGCGCCATCGTTCCTGATATTACCAATCCATTCTTTATGGAGCTGGTCAAGAGCTTTGAGGAACTGCTGGTCAAGAATGAGCTTGAGCTGTTGGTGGCCAATACGGACTTCCATCGATCCCGCATGCAAAACTCGATCCACCGCATGTTGCTGCGCCGGGTGGACGGAGTCGCCTTTCTCACCTCCGAGCATGAGGCGGCCGCGCTGGAGACGCTGGTACAGAACCGGATACCGGTAGTGACCACGGACCACTATCGCACAGGCCCTGGAATCAGTGATATAGCCATCGATTTCCGGGACGGCATTGCGCAGCTTGTCCGCCATCTCAAGGATCTGGGGCACCAGAATATCGGGTTCATTGGAGGTACCGAGGGGCTGGTCACCTCGCGCGTCCGGCGCGAGTCCTTCATGGACGCCATCGTCCGCCTGGGGCTTTCGTCGCGCGATGGCTGGATTGTGGCGGGCGACTACAAGATCGCCGGCGGCTCAGCCGGAATGGAAGCCATCCTCCGTCAGGAAGTGAAGCCGACAGCCGTGGTCACGGCAAACGATCTCACCGCCATCGGCGCATTGCGCAAGGCGCACGAGCTGGGGCTGCGCATTCCCGGCGATATATCCATTACCGGCTGCGACGACATCGAGATGGCCGACATTGTCTTTCCGCCCCTGACCACATTGCGCATCTCCCGCTCGCAGTACGCGCAGACGCTCTTTGACGCCTTGCAAGCCGGCGCGGAGGATCTCTCGCTGCCCGGAAAAGTGTTCTCGCTGCCGATGCAGCTCATCGTCCGCCAGTCCACTGGACCGGCGCCCAAGCTAGGCCGGCGAGGTTCTGCGTCAAGAGGCTCTGCGGCAGCTACCAGAAGAACACGTTGAAGGCCACACAAAGGGTTGCAAGGACGATTCCGGCGGCCAGCGCTGGCCATGCAATCGAAACTGCCCGCCCATTGTAGTTCTGCTCTTCCTCGGACACGCACTCCGCCGAGGCGCGCACGGATCCTATCCAAAGCGTACTCGCAAAGGCCACGCAAAAGCCGAAGATGGCGCCGTAGAAGTTGGCCGCCATCTGGCTCCCGTAATGAAGCACATGGGTGATTGCGAGAATCTGATGTGCGACGGCGCAGGCCAAACCGATCAGGAAGCCGGCGCGCCCGCCGCCCGCCACCCGGCGCGGCAAGATCACGGCCAGCGCCACCAGCGCAAACAACGGAGCGTTGAATGTCGAGAGAATGAGCTGGATGTACTCCATCAAGCTCTGGAAGCCCAGCGCAAAGTAGGCCGCGCCCACCGACAGAATCACCACGCCGGCATTGGTCATGCGGCTGATCCAAATGTAGTGTGCATCGTGGGCCTGCGGCCGGATCCACTGCTGGTAGATTCCCTGCACCCAGGCAGAGGTGAATCCCGCCACATTATTCGAGAAGGTGGAGATCAGGCTCGCCGTAAACCCAATAAACCCAAAGGCCAGCCAGTAGGAGCTGTAATAGTGAAGCATCAGCGTGGGCAGCGTCGCATTCCAGTTCCCGTTGGAGTTCAGGTGAGTAAGCACCAGGGGCGCGGCCACCCCCGTCATCCCCACCAGCAGTGCAAAGGCTAGCTTGGCAAACCCAATGCTGAGAGGTATATAGGGGGCATCCTGCGCATGGCGCACCGCCAGGGCGCGCTGCATCTGCACGAAATCCGTGCCCCAAAAGCCAAAACTCAGCACCAGACCAAGGCCGAAGACCAGCCCGAAGCCATCCATGACGGCATGGGGCGCGAAGAGCGGCACGCCCTGCCACACGTGGATGCGGCTGGCGGGAATGCCGGCCAGCAACTTGCCGAAGCCGCCCAGTTCATGGGCGACAAGAAACAGAAGCGGGACCACCGCCACCAGCACCAGCGCAAAGTGGAAGATCTCGGTGTAAACGGTTGCACGAAAACCGCCGATCCAGGTGTAAAGCAGAACCACAGCGGCGGCAGCCATCACCCCCTGCAAGAACGGCCAGCCGAGGAACGCGGTGACCGTCTGCGCCACGGCGCAAAGGCTGACGCCTGCAATCAACAGCATCATGGCAGACATGCAGAGCGCCACCATGGATCGAGTGTCGCTGCCGTAATGGCGAGCAATGAAATCCAGAATGGAAGGATTGCGGCTGCGCTTATACGCCGGCAGCAGCCAATAGGCCACAACCAGAAGCGCGGGAGTCGCGCCAATCCAATAAAAGTGGCAGGCCAGCATCCCATATTGCGCGCCCAGCGCCATCATGGCGAAAAGATCCACGGAGCCGCAGTTGGCCGCGATGCAGGCCGTGGCGCAAACCCATAGGGGCAAAGACGATGTGGCATTCAGATACTGATTCGAGTCGCCCTTGTGGCGCGATGACAGGAAGCCGATCACGGTCAGTCCGGCAAAGTAAGCCACTGCAAGCGCGATGGTGATCGGACTCCAGGTCATCTTCCGCTTCGCTTCTCTCTCGGACAATCTAATGCAACCGTTTGCAGCCAATCCATCCCATCGAGCCGAACCAATGGAGCGCCGGTCTCCAGACCGGCTGTCGTGCGGGCGTCCTCGCCCGCACTTGTTCGGGACTCATGACCCAATCATACAGTCAAGATGCTAGAAGCGGCCCATCGTCACCCGCACAACCTCAGGTTTCTGGTAGAAGCACAGGCCGCGATCCGTCTCGTCCCCGTTCCAAAGGCGTAGCGCCTTCCACACGCCGCCTTCATAGCTTCCCTGCTCGGCGCTCACAATCTGGCTGTGAATCCACGCTGGCTTCCCCGGCAGATGGAAGACGACGCTGGCATCCACGCCGGTGACCAGAAACTCGTTGGGGCCTAGCTGCGCCACCAGCGCCGCGCCATGCACGTCTTTGGTGCCCGGAGCGGGAAGGCCATCCGGCTGCGGAAATCCAAAGGATACCGTGGCTTGCCACTCGCCGAAATCCAATTCCCGGGTCGTCTGCCCCGGCTCCTCGACGGCCGTCTTCAGCTTGCCATCGAACTCCAGTTGGGCAATCTCGCGGCTCATCGGTCCGATCAAAGCAAAGTTTGCGCCATGGCTCTTCCAGGGCTGGTCTCCCAAAATATTCCACCCCGTTTGGTCCACCCCAAAGGGAGCAAAGCCGATGGCCCCCTCCCCCAGCGCGTAGAAAAAGAACTTGCCGTAACTGTCGTCGCGTCCGATCTCCGGTATCCACAGCGGGTTGTCGGGCCGGTGATACGCCGCCAGGGTCGCGCGGACGAAGCCCGAGTAGTCGGTGTAGATGTCGGGACCGATCATGTCAATCGAGGGCGCAAGCGCGCGCCAAAGCCCGACCAGCTTTTGCACCGCGCCTCCGCTCGGATAGCCGATGCCCGGCGTGTCCAACCGCCGCTGCGGCAACGCCGCGGAGGGATAATCGATCCACACGTTGATCGAATAGGGAATGTTGAACTCCCGCTTGCCCGCCGCCGCAATCTCATTGATGTACTTTGCCTGGTGGTAGGCCTGGAAGATCTCGTCGGCCTCCGCTCCAAAGACCTGTGCCCACGTCCCCGGCTGCTTATGCGCGGCGGCCAGCAGATCCGCCGGCACAGCACCGGCAAACTCCCGGTTCGACTCCGCCGAGTTGTCGCGCACGCTGCCGATATTGCCCGATTCGTTCTCCACCTGAATATCCAGAACCGTGTGCGCCTCGCCGTCAATCTGCTTCAGATGCCGCATCAGAGCCACGAAAGCAGTCTTGTCCGCCTCCAGAGTATTGCGCGAATGCGGCGACAGCACATCGATCGGCTCGCCGTCCGGCCGGATGGTGTGGGGAAAGCGCGGGGAATCATTCTTCACCCACGCGGGAACGTAATGCATATTACCGTTCTTCCACGTCCCAAACCAGAGAAGCACAACGTGCAGCTTGTGCGCCCGCGCTCCCTCCACCAACGAATCCACGTTGCTGTAGTCGAAGTGCCCTTCGCTGGGCTCGAGCTGCTCCCAGTAGACCGGCGCCTCGACGGTGTTGGCGTGCAACGCCGCCATCGACTCCCATACCTGCGGCAACTCGCTCGGCCAGGCGCTGGAGTTGTGAATCTGTCCGGCCAGAACTAAGTAGGGGCGGCCATCGACAAGCAATGCGTAGCGCCCGTCCTTCTGCTCGATCCTGGGCGCATCGGCCGCCCAGGCGGGAATACATGCGGTTAGAAGAACGAAAAGGGAGAGGAAAAGGGAAGAGCCAAGCATTCCGTTGAATTTGCGAAAATCGAATCGGTTCATGAAGATTCACCCAAATAGTAATGTAATCGAGTACATTGATTCCCGCAACTGCCTTTTTCGTCTTTAGCGTTAAAGCCGCCCATATACCCTCCCAAAAAACCTGTTGACAGTCTCTCAATCGATCATTTAGATATTGTCCGGCATAATGTAATCGCTTTCACCATGAACTCGTTTCGCAAAATCTTCCCTCCAGGCTGCCCCTGGCTGCCTGGAGGCCAATCTTTGCCCAACCGTTCAGAGGTTGTAATCCAATCTGGCCGTGCCTGTGCGCTGCATAGCGCCGGCTGAATGATTTTCAAACCACTGCAAACAGGAGAGTTCTCATGATCGGGAATGTACATCACACGCCATGCGCCGTTGTTTCGCGTCCGGCTTCCCTGCCCTGCCGCCTGCTGACGCTGGCAGCCCTCTTGCTGCTGATATGCGGCCCAACTGTGGCCGTAAATGCCGCGCCCGCTCTGCCGCTTCACACCGCTGGCCCCTATATCGTCGACAATAATGGCTATCGCGTGCGCCTCAACGCAGTCAACTGGTACGGCGCCGAGGGTTCGGACTACGTGGTCATGGGCCTCGAATCCCAATCCATCTCCACCATCGTCAACAACATCAAGAGCCGCGGCTTCAATACCGTGCGCCTGCCTTGGTCCAATGAACTGTATGAAAGCAATCCGGTGGTCGGCAGCTATGCGCTGACCGCCAACCCCAGCCTGGAAGGTCAACGCGCCCTCACCATCCTCGACGACGTTGTGAATGCCTTGACCAGTGCCGGCATCATGGTCATCCTCGATAACCACACCAGTACGGCCATGTGGTGCTGCAACAACGACGTCAATAATCTCTGGTACAACAGCACCTACACCCAGTCCGACTGGATCAGCGACTGGGAGGGCATGGTCAACCGCTACAAGGGCAACAGCCTGGTGATCGGCGTGGATCTGCGCAACGAGCCGCGCGTCTCCGCGGTCTGGGGCGGCGGCGGCAGCGACGACTGGCACGCCGCGGCGACGACTGCCGGCAACGACATCCTCGCCATCAACTCCAATCTGCTCGTCTTTGTCGAGGGCGTCAATTACGCGGAGGATCTTTCCGGCGTTTCCAACACTCCGGTTACCCTCAATACGGCCAATCGCGTCGTCTACGAAGCCCATGACTACGGCTTTGACTTTTCCGGACTGAGCGGATACAGCAAGTGGTACAACGACATCTACTCCGGATGGGGCTATCTCGTCACCGGCAGCAATCCGCAGCCCTTATGGATCGGCGAATTTGGCACCTGCAATACCGCCAGCACCTGCGTCAGCAGCAGCAGCAGCGGGGATAACGGCTATTGGTTCGGTTTCATCCACCAATTCCTCTGGGAGTACAACGCCGACTGGTCTTACTGGGCCATCAACGGCACCACCGAGGCTGGCCATGGCAGCGGCTTCGGTTCGGTTGAAACCTACGGGATCTTGAATACCTCCTGGAACGGAGATGCCCTTCCCGCGCTCACCTCGAATCTGCAAAGCCTGGAGTCCAGCGGCGGCGGTCCCGCCACCGGCAACTATAAGATCACCAACGTCAACAGCGGCCTGGTCATGGAGGTCTACGGAGACTCAAAATCAGCCGGCGCCGAGGTCGATCAGTACAGTTGGAACGGCGGAACGAACCAGAAATGGACCTTGGCCTATCTGACCAACGGGCTGTACACCCTCACCAACGTGAACAGCGGCCTGGTCCTCGACGTCTCCGGTCAATCCACCGGCATGGGAGGCAAGATCGATCAGTACACCAGCAACGGCGGAAGCAATCAGGAGTTCATCGTCTCGCAGACCGCCGATGGAAACTACAAGATCGTGAATTCAAAGAGCGGCTACGCAGTCGAGGTTCCAGGTTCCTCAAAGAGTGGCGGAGTTCAACTCGATCAGTGGGGCCTGAACGGCGGCAAAAACCAGGAATGGACCTTCACCGCGGAGTAATTCCCCCATCGGCGAATCCGTCTCTCCATAACGCCGGATTCGCCTCTCTGTAGCGCCGGCCTCGCATCCCTGTAGCGCCGGCCTCCCGGCCGGCTGTGGCGTGGACCTCCCGGTCCACGCATATTTCTACGCCGATTGATCTCCTTGCGCACTCCGCAATGCAGAAAATTATCCGTAATCTGATCCCCTCGAAAAATTCCCCGCCACGCCTTGCTGAACATTTCCCCCTCCCAGCGCATAATCGAACCATGCAGCAAGGAATTCAGAGGCAGCCGAGCCACCGAACCGTATTCACAAGCAAAATCCGTCCAGAAACAGGCAAAAATTGCCGGAAAAGGCCCCGAAAATGACCAAAAAACAGCGACTTTTACAAGCTTTTCCAGGCGTCCAATTTACCTATCTCCATGAAAATAAATGTAAATCACGATGCGCTTGGGTTCGCTGCCCCTCCCCCCCCCCTATTTACTGTGAAACTGTAGAACTGTGAACTTCCGGCTGATTTTCCCCCTGAAGAGCCTCCGGTCAGATCTTGCGTTCACAACCGGGAAAAATCGATCCGCTCGATTCCATCACGCAAATGCAGCGACGTCAGCGCCGCGCGCTCTATCTCGCGCGAGGCCCGCAAACGCGTACGCACTCGCACCAAATCCGCGTCGTTGTAGCCGGGATGAGTGACCAGTTCCCAACAGCCCGCAGGCACTTCGCCAAGCAAAGAAGCAAGCCTATCCGCGTTGAGGCTTCCGGTGGCCAGCACGCCCAGAGCGCCGTCCGTTGTCGCAAAGCCCTCTTCCGCGACGATGCGCCGGAAGGCAGGCTCCAGCAGCCGCAGCAGGCTCACCTCCGCGCGGCGCATCCTGGAAGCGCCGCGCGGGTTGCGGCGGCTCCAAGCCGGCTCGAAGGGATTGCGCACTGCTCGTATCCCTGCGGATCGGGCAGCGCGCAAAACTGGACGCAGCACGGCGGGAAACTGATGCGTGTGCTTGTGCGTGTCGATGTGCGTGAGCTTCACGCCCTTGGATTGCAACAGCGCAATCTGCGCCGCTGTCTCCGCCTCGATCTCGGATGCGCGGATGCGCCCCAGCAGCAGCGCCCCAAGAAACGCCCCCAAAGTGGGATAAAAGCGGCCAGTGCGCGCCTCCACCAGCGTGGAAGGCCTCCGCACCGGCTCGCCATCCACCAGCACCACATGGCAGCCCACGCCCAGCGAAGGCGTAGCGCGAGCCAGATCAATCGCCTCCTCGGCAGCCGCGGCGCGCGCCATCAGCGAGGCGCTGGTCAGAACTCCGGCCCGGTGCAACTCGATCACCGCGCGGTTAACCCCGCCCGTCAGCCCAAAGTCATCGGCATTGAGAATAAGACGCCCCACCGGATGAGTCTATCAATAACACCGTTGGAACTCTCGATGCGTTCCCCCTGCTGGCGGAAAATTGCAGTGGCGGAAATCTGGCTTTGCAGTCAATTTCCCGTATTCTGCTACTCTGAAGTTGGATTGGCGGTCTTAAGTGAGCTGCTTCCATTCGAGGCATCCCCCCCCGGTGATTCTTCGTTTCGCCGCATTGCTGTGAGGAAGCTCAAAGACGGGGAAGGGATGCTCTTTGATTCCAGTCAGTGCCGCACTCCGAAATCGCTCAGCGGGCAGAATTGCAAGCGCGCTGTTATGATGACAGTAGGCCGAAAAGAATGATTCGCCGCGTGGGCGGTTAGCTCAGCTGGTTAGAGCGCCTGCCTTACAAGCAGGATGTCGGGGGTTCGAGTCCCTCACTGCCCACCAAGATTAAATTCGACACCTTTTCATATCAATAATATAGAGCGTAAATACAGGAAAACAGGCGCGATATGCGTTTGGAGGATTTTCTGTATACCCTCTGTGCCAACATGAGTGAGACAGGTTCACCCTCAGCAATTATTGTAGAGCGGGGAAAAAAGTCTCACTTTGATAAGCATGAACAAGACAAGCTCTTCTTCCGCTGCGTTGGCACAGAAGACGCCAGATTGGGTTCGTGGACTACCAGGTCTCAAAATCGAGACCTGGGGCACCCAGCATTTTTGAGAGAGTCAGATATCGGCCACCCGCCCGGTCCTTTCGGAAGTCCGCGACGAATTCACCTGATGCCGTGCGCGGAGATCGATCTTTTATTTACCGGCGGAGCCGCTGAAAATGGGCGTCACATTGGGGCCGTTTTCCAGGCTGATGGTTCCGCTCATGCCTATGGCGCCGCTTAACGGGCCGACACTGCCGATGGCCTGAACCGTGCTCTTGAGTTCCAAATCTTCCATCGCTCCAGTGTAGTCAACGCGCGCGGTCACCATGATCTGGGCATTGGCGCTGGCGGTAGCCATGGTGCCGGGCGGAGACCAGCTACTGCCGTTGTCGCCCAGGCTACCGCCGCCGCCCAGACTGATGCCCGGCAACGATGCCGTTGCGCCCAAGCCAACCGAGTACGCGGTGGACTTTTTGACGAAGTTGCGCTCCACCTCGAAAAGCAGAATCTCTCCGCCGGAGAGCTTGACGTGGTCGCATCCCAACTCCATCTTGATGGCTACAAGGTTGAGCGATTTGGGGGGATTGAAGGGGCAATCCGGCTCCTTATTCGTGAGCACGGGATCGGGAACGTCCTTGGGCGGCTTAGGCGGCTGGGGTTCAACGCATTTCAGATCCTTGGAGGCACCCGCCAGTCCGGTCAGGCCCGTGGCATAGCCGGCATCCTCCTTGTAGAGAGCCAAAACCGCCAGCTCCCGGTTGGCCTGCACGAGTTCATTGAGCGAGGGGACCCAGATCTGGTCGATGATCGGTTGCGAGTAGGCGTAAAGGTCGCGCGAGGAGGCACGGGCGGTGTCGGAAAACTGCTTCCAGATCTTGAAGTGCTGGGCGTAGTTTGTATCCAGCATTTCCTTGACCAGTTTGCACTCCTTGTATTCTTTATCGGCATTCTCCTGCTGATTGGTGGTGAGACTGGGTTGCGTGTCCGGCGCAACTGCAACTCCTGCAAAAGCTTCTCTTGCTCTCTGGATGTCCTCCTCTTCTTTGCCTCTTATTTGATTTGAGATGCCAACGTAGTTCGGCTGGTCGGCGAGAAGCTGCGACATGGTCTGCTGGTTGGTCTGTTCGATGACGCCAATGGCCGTCTGCATGGTCTGGCCGATACCGCTTTGGGACGCGCCTATGGTGAGCATCGCTATTTGCGAGTACTCGAAGAGCTGCTTGTCGAAGACGCGAGGCAGATCGATGGTTCCGTCGGGGTCGATCTGGGCGCGGCGGCCGATGGCCAATACGCGGGCCTGCGCGTCCTGCACCCGTTGCATCGCAGCCTGCATTTCCGAGTTGGCGTAGTCCGACGCGTGCTGAAAGATCTGCGCCGCAGCCAGAGTGGTCTGGGCATCGCCCGTGGCCGGCAACTCAGGCAGCGGACTGGAATCCTCGCTGCCGCTGGGCGGGAACGAAGGCGGCGGAGTGTTCGAGCTTTGCTGCTGTTGCTGTTGCTGCTGCTGTGCTTGTTGAGCGTTGACGTAGCCTGCCGCCACCACGCCGGAGTAGCTCTTGCTGAGCGATTTGCGGAACTGCGCCAGCGCGGTGGCCGTGTCGCCTTTGCAACTGGCCAGCATTCCCAGCCCGGCGGGAGGGCCGGAAAGATCGGAATCGAGATTGGCCGCTTGCTGGAAAAGAGTCTTGGCTTCGGCGGCGTGGCCGGAGTTGAAGTAGACCCAGGCCAGGTTCAGAGCCGGCAGCGCCTGCTGGGGAGCGAGCTTGTGCGCGTAAAGCAGCACTGCCGTGGCGGATTTTGCGTCGGGAATGGTATCGAGGGCCACGCCCAGATTGCTGGCCACCTGCAGGTCATCGGGGTTGGCCACGGCAGCCACGGCGCTGGCATAGACCGAAGCCCCGGCCGCGCCGCTGATGTAAAGCACTGCCGCGGACTGGGCAGGGGGGGAAGAGCTGCTGGGATCGGCGAAGGCGCGGTCAAACTCGCCGCGCTGCGCTCCCAGCTTCCGTCCATAGGTTTCAACGAGGGACTTGACCAGCGCCACGTACGCGGCACGCGTGGGCGCGGCAGTTGTAACCGGAGAGACGCTCTTAGGCGGGCAAGGCGTGGAATTCTGTGATCCAGCGGATGGAGTTGCACTGGATTGGGCGCTGGCGACGCCATAGGGGTTGTTCCCCGCGGCCGCAGCTTCTACGGCGTTGCCCCAATCCTCCATGCGCTTGCTCTCAGCATCCGTAAGCGTTTGGCCGGACTGGGACTTGTTGAGAATGCCTTGCACATCGGCGGGAACTTGCGGCGCCTGCGCGCTTGCGCCCGGTCCCGCAACCAGACTCAGAAGCAGTGCGCAGATCGAGCACCAGCGCTTGCCCATCGCAATGGCCGTCCTTTCCAAAGTCCGTGTTGAAATCGTAGAAAGAAGGAAAAGAACATTGGTAAGTGCCCTGGCGGGTGGCCCACATCTCAACCTACTACGAACGAGGGGTGCCCCAGCTCTCGATTTTGAAACCTGGGATCGACCAACCCATCCCGTCGCGCACCGCTCCAGAAGGATTCAATCTCCACGCTCCCTTCCATTCCTGTCGCATAAAGCCGAAAGAATGAAAGCAGCCGCATTGTTGATAACCAACCAAGCCTTTCATCATCCAATCCTTCTACTCCCCAAAAACATGGACTGAAGACCGAAAAACACCCGATTGGGTCCGTGCTTCCCAGGTCTCATAATCGAGACCTGGAGCACCCAGCATTTTTGAGATGGTCAGACAGGGACCACCCGCCCGGTCCATCGCATCGAAACTGAAGTTCCAGGCGCCCATCACCGAATCATAGTGCAGAAGGATGTTGCCGTTGGGCGTGTAGCCGCCCTGCGGGATCATGTACGAGTAGATCGTACCATAACTCGACGCAGCCGCCGCGCCGCCGGTTGAGGTTCGTAGTCCCCACCCTTTCCACGATGAAACTGTAGAAAGGATGGGGCACCCAGCTTTGGTCAAGTTTTCAAAAACTTTGGGTGGGCCACCCGGCTTCCACTGGGCTTTGATCCTGGAGCGGCAACGCAAGGGCATGACGCGGGCAAAAGATTCTGGATAACACAAAAGGGCGAAAGCTAGTCTTGTACGCGGCGAAGATCGCGCATATCCGCCAGCGCTTCACGACCCGGGAGCAAACAGCGAAGTCTGGCTTAACGGCGCGGCGGTTTCCTTCTTTTCTGGATGATTGCAAGAGCAAATTCAAAGCGCGCGTCTGTTGACTACTGAACGAACACTGGATTGGTAACCGCTCTGATTGTTTTCAGGAATGCGATCCACTCACAGGAGCCGTCGCCCCGTCCACAGCCGGGTACAAAGATCGGCACGCGTTCCGGAGGACTCTGAAGGCTGAGCGGCGCCGCAGCGCGCATTTGTTCGAGGGTCTGCGCGGTGTAGTAAGAGCGCACAAGATACTCGTCACTGCCGCGCTTCTTCCATAGTTCAAAGACCAGCGCGCCGCCCGGCGGCGTATCGTTGCGACGGCCGTCCACGATCCAATCAAGCCCCAGCGCTCCGGCAATGTTCGATAGATTTGTATCGTGGCCGACCAGAATCAGAACGCGGTCGCCGGGCTTGGTCAATGCGCCGGCAACGGGCTTCGCTTCTTCTGCCTGCCGCATCGAATCGAGCACATGAGCGAGCAGGCTGGAAATTTGAATGCGCGCAAGATAGGGAGTACGCCGCTCAAACTCTTCGCCGGCCTCGTGCAGTTGCAACAACTCGCGCAGTTTGGCCAGGTCCACGCGTCCCCAGCCGATGTTTGCTGCATCCATGCCTTCGGCATATTCGAGCAGCAAATTCTCCGTCATCGAAGAGGCGAGGCTGAGCGGCGTGCGCAGATCGACCAGGTGATCCCCTGTCCCCGGCACGATTGAGGAAGGAAGATCGAAGAGTGAACGCGGCGCGGGTTTGTCTTTGCAATCTGCCTGCGGATTGCACCCCTGCAAGACTTCTTCCAGCGCTTTCAGTTGCGGTCTGTAGGCCTCGGTCAGCCCTTGTGGATTGCCGCCGATACGCCCAGAGAGGGCGGCTGTCGCCAGAAGCTTGTCAGCCTGTGCGGCTCCGGCGCTCAATGAATGGAAGAGCGGATCAGGCGTTCCCTCGGGAAGGGCCTTGACTTCAAGAGAGCAGCCCGGGGCGAGGCCCTCGGCCAGCGCCTTGCCCGTTTCGCGTGTGCGCTGCTCGGAATCGGCGACAATCAGGATGTGCGGCGCATCTTCGCAGCCGCCTGCCGCAAGCAATCCCTGCGACGCCAGCAATTGGCGGTCGTATGCGCCGAAGAGCTTCATCAACTGCGCACCGTGCGTGGTCAGATAGCCCGGAGGAACGCTCCACGCAGGCCACGGCTCGCGGGAGTATTGATTGAGCTGATCAGTCTTGCCGGTAGGTGAGCGCACGCCGTGGCGGCTGACGATTACCACGAACTTCAATTCTTCATCGGGTGTCTTTGCGGTTATTTGTGCTTGCAGTGAGCCGCCAGCGCCTGAAACAAGGCACAACGCAAGAGTCATGATACCGCAGAGGCTACGATTCTTCATTGGGGGATTCCGTTCTTGACGGTTGCATAGACTCTGATCTCTGAAGGATGTTCACCCGCGCCGGGCGCGGCGAGATAAAGAAGACTCTGCGCGGGAACAAAGAGCGCGGTCTTGGCTCCGGCTGCGGTGGGCAGCGCTCCGACCACATGCAGGCTCTTCGTGGCATCCACCTGAAAGGCCTCCACCTTGCCCATGCCGCTGATCAGATAGACGCGACCAAGCGCGGGATCGAAAAAGAGATCGTCGGCACCCTCCGCCGCCGGAAGGCCGGCGATTTCCTTGCCGGTCTCGGCATCCAGGGCAATCAGCATTCCCGGCTTGCGGCAGGCCACAAAGAGCAGATGATCTTTGCCGTCGAAAGCCAGCGGTACATTGTCGCCAGCCTTGGTCAGCTTCCAACGCGCGGTGATGGTTTTTGTCCTCGCGTCGATCACCGCGACCTCATTCGATTCGGCGACATTCACGAAGACGCGCTGGCTTGCCGGATCGATCTCCAACGCTTCAGGATGCGTGGCGACCGCGAGATTCGCAACCAGGCGAAAGCGGCGTGTTTCGATCACGGCAACCTTGGCCGGAGCAGCGGATTCGCCTGTTCCGTGGCCAACGAAAAGAAGCTGCCGCGCCGCGTCGTAGGAGATATCGTCGGCGTCATCCGAGAGCTTAATGGTTCCAGCAAGAACGAGCGGATTGCCGCGATAGACGCGCAATTCACCCAGCGCGCCATCGGAGACGTAGAGACTGCCGGTTGCGGCATCCCAGGCCAATCCGTGCGGCTTGCCCAGCCCGGTGACGCTCTGCGCAACCTTGTCTGTCTTCAGGTTAATGACTTCCACCGCGTGGATAGTTGTGGCGGCAATAAACAGCCGGCTGCCGGCTTCATCGATGGCCAGGTGGTCAAATTTGCTGATAACTCCGGGCAGCGGAATCGCGCGGCTGAAAACAAGCGGGGGCGTGGCTTGTGCATTGGATGCAGCAACGCAGCAAAGAATACAGAGTGCTCGAAGAATTCTCATTTTCTCTCATCCTGAACCATGGGCGAATAATTCGGGCGTCCAAAAGAGGCCGGACGCCCGCGAACAATAAATCTACCACTGCGGCTTGTTATCGGAAGCGCGATCCTTTTTCCCGGCTCCGAAGTTGTAGCGCAGGCCGCCGGTGTAAGTCGGCTTGTAGTATTCGCGCTGGTTTACGAACTGATCGCTCCCGGTGTAGTAACCAAAGACTTCGTTGTTGAGGTTGAGACCGCTGACCAACACGCTCAAGCCACGCCAGATTCGATAGGTGCCCTGTGCATCAATCTGCATATGCGCCAGGGTCCACACATCGCCGGAAGGGCCGGTTGGTCCAAGGTTGCTGGGATCGGCGCCCGCGCCCGGCGCCAGGCTTGGAGCGATCCAGTTATAAGAGAAAAGGCTGTCTCCGTTATAAGTCATTCCCAGGCGAACGGACAAGCGTTTGGTATCGTAGGTCGGGCTGAAGTTCCAGGTGTTCGTTGCTTGATCGATCATGCGCGGATGATCGTTGCGCAGCGGCACTCCCTTTTCCTGCGAGTTGGTGTAGCTGTAGTTGGTCGAGACGCCAAGTCCGCCCAGCACGCCCGGGAGAAAGCTCAGATGCTGCTGGAAGCTCACTTCAAAGCCGTACAGATAGGCATTTTCACCATTGATATACTGCGAAACCGAAGCGAGTCCATTTTCCGTGTTTTGATAGGATTCAACGGTTGCCAGCAGACTTGGAGGCAGTGTACCAGCCGGAAGCTTTGCAACATTCACCCCGATTGGGATGGTGAACTGGAGCTGCGGCGCGGTCAACTGCTTGAAAAATACCCCAGCCTGAATCATGCCCAGTGGGTTCAAATAGCGCTCGTAAAGCAAGTCGTAGCTGTTGGCGTGCTCCGGTTTAAGGCCCGGGTTTCCCACAGTTACCGCGCCTGGTAGGGAAGAATCGTCGATCGTGACGTAAGGAACCAGTTGAAACGGATCGGGGCGGGCGACACCTCGCGAAATAACCGCGCGCAAATTGGAGTTGGCATTGATTCCATAGCGCAGTTGCACGCTGGGCAGAACGTCAAGGTAGGATGGATTGTTGCTCTCTCCGTTCACATTCCAGCAGTGATTGGTGACCGTAGTGGAGCAGGGCGCGGTGGGCGACGATCCGATAAACTGGAGGTTGTAACCGAAGGTGCTCATCTGTGTATCTTCAAAACGCAGGCCGGTTTGCAGATGCAGCTTGCCGAAGTCGATGGTGTTCATCGCGTAGAAAGCGGGGATGCGTTCGATGGTGTGAAAGATATTGGGCCAAGTGTCGGTGGCGGTTTTATATGGGTCCACGTCGCCGCTAAGGTTGGCGAGCGTGTAGGTCGCGACTTTATTGAAATCCGAGACCGGACCAAAGTTTCCGCCGAAGTAATCGCCATTGAAATAGTCGGTGTTGTCGAAACCGCTTTCCAGCGCGGTCATTGGAATATCTGAGCCAGCCTTGGTGGACCATCCGTCATAAACGGTTTCGGTCGAGTCTTGCGTCTTGTGCGCATTGCTGATTTTGAATCCGGCCTCGAAGGTTCCGAAGTGTCCCCCCGCTGTGTAATTATGCGCATACGAAGTGGACGCGGTCAGATCCAGTTGCGAGACCAGGCCCGTGGAGATGGTGATGTCCTTGAAGGCCCAATCGGAGGCGGCCTGAAGAATGGAATTGGGACCATCGCAGCTTCCAAAGTGCGGTTCATGCACATTGGTTTGCGCCGCCGGATTGTAGTTGCAGTAGACAGCAGGGCCAATCCAGGAAAAATCCGCCTTGGGATTGCCTGCCGAGTCAACTTCATACGAACGCGAGGCTGAAACCTGGAAGGTAAGCCATGAGTTATTGTCCATGTGCCTTCCGCCCAGGATCAGGCTTCCAGCCGAGGCGTTGGGACGCTTGCTTGATGTATAAAATTTCGGCGCGGAAGAAACTGCGCCAGGGCTGGGCGCGGTAATCACGCCATTCGATTCAGTGAGCGCCTTTGAAACCGGCGAATAATACCACTTGTCCCCCCAATCCTTGAGGTCGGTATAGAGTCCATGGGCATAAAAGCTGGTGTTATCGCTGAGCTTGTAATCCGCGCTGCCCGCAAATCCCTCGCGATAGCGATAGTAGCGATATTGCCGAATTGTGTTGTTGTCATAGAATGGCTGAGTCATCGTGGAGAGAGGATCGAGAGCCGGCTGAATGTTGTCGATGCCGACGCCGTTGTAATCAAAGGAGCCGGTCGCGAGAATGCCGAATTTCTTGTCCTTGCCGAAACGCTGGCCGAAAGTTCCCCCCACCAGAGCAACGGCGCGGCCATTGACGATGGGTGTATACCCAGCCTTGGTGTAAAGGTCGTAGACGGGCTGGTCGCCGGCCGTCTTGGTGCGCAGATTCACCGAGCTTCCAATACCGTTGGCATCCATGTTTGCCGAGAGCGTTTTATTGATTTCCACCGCATCCACCAACGCAGAAGGAATTACGTCCAGGCGAACCTGGCGGACGGTCGGCTCCGGCGCTGGCAGGGTGATGCCATCCACGGTCACGTTCGTTAGACGGGGCTCGGTGCCGCGCACCTGAACATACACTCCTTCCCCTTCAATGCGATAAAGTGTCACCGAAGGCAGGCGTCCGAGGGCGTCAGCGACGTTGGCGTTGGGCAGGCTGACAATTACCTCGGCGGGAAGCACCTGCACCAGGTTATCGGCCATTCGGGTCTCGTTGATGGCATCCGCTTCGCCATGCACGCGTTCGGCGGAGACGATGATATTCTCGTTGGCCGATGCAACGCCCATCTTGACCTGAATGTTCTTTGTTTGACCCGCAACCAGGTCAACTTTGGTCTCGGATGGCTTGAAGCCGACAAAGGAGACCGTCAGTGTATAACTCCCAGCCGGAACTTCGGGCAGCATGAATGCGCCGGCGGCATCGGTTTCGCGGATCAATTTCAGAGGTTTCAGCTCCAGGCGAGCGCCCTTCAGGACGGCTCCCGAGTTGTCTACAACCATGCCAGAGAGGGTGCTCTTCGCGGTTTGGCTCCAGCCGGCCGTCGCACAGATCAACACAAGCAGGACGGATAAAAGTGACAAGCGTCTCATAGGTCTCCTCGCGCAGCCAGAGGTGCTCTTCCGCGCAAACATGGATGGTTTCTGGCTGGCTACAAGCTGAACTTTAAGGCGTTTTGTTAAACGCTTGTTAACAGCGCCGTGAATAATTTCTAAGGTTCAAAGCATCTTTCCGCAAAGATGAATGTACGGTGAATTTGCTTCCGATTACAGCGCTTTCGCGCAACTTCGCGTTTAGGCTTGAAGGTAGAGACCTATGCTCATCCTGATCATAGAAGACGAGCCGCGGATGCTGGAGCTTCTGAGCAAGGGGCTTTACGAGAGCGGTTTTACCGTGATGACAGCCGCGGACGGCGAGATCGGGCTGGAGAAGGCCACTGCGCACGAGTTGGATGCAATCGTGCTGGACATCGGATTGCCAAAGATGGATGGCTATGCGCTGATGCAGGCCTTGCGGGCTTGCGAGCGCAGCACGCCGGTGTTGATGCTCACCGCGCTCGATACTGAAGATGAGATTATTCATGGCCTTGATGTCGGCGCGGATGATTATCTGACCAAGCCCTTTTCGTTTCCCGAACTAGTGGCGCGCTTGCAGTCCCTCATGCGGCGGCGCCGGCAAACAGACGAAGCGATTCATGCAGGCGACCTCACCATCGATCCGATTCAACGCACGGTTTCGCGCCAGGGCAATGTAATCGAGTTGACCCGCCTGGAGTATCAACTTCTCGCGCGCCTGATTCAAAGCATGGACCAGTGCGTGCCCCGGCAGGCGCTGCTGGAGTTTGTCTGGGGCAAGGAGCATGAGGTTGGTTCTACGGCTCTGGATGTATTGATGAATTCCCTGCGCGCTAAAGTCGATGCGCCGCATAGCAAAAAACTGATCGTCACGGTGCGCGGCTCCGGCTATCTCTTGCGGCGCTTTCGGTACGCCGCCAAGGAGGCGCGATGAGATCCTTGCCGATCCGCGTGCGGCTTACGCTCTGGTACTCGCTGGCCGTTGCGGTCACCATGTTCTCCATCGGCTGCGCCGCGCTGTGGATGGTGCATCGCGCCATCGACAATCTGGAAAGCGAAGAGTTGCAGCAGCGCGTCCGCAGTGTTCGCCGCTTTATCGAGAGCCGTCCGCCGGGAGAAGCGCGCGCGCAATTGCGCGATGAAATCACGGCAGATTACAACGTCAGCCACGGCAATAAATGGCTGCAGGTGATTGACGAGCAGGGCAACTGGATCTACCGCTCGCCGCATGTCGCCGCTGCGTACCCAACGCTTGCGCTGCCCCAACCAGCTTCATCGAATGGCCAGTATTTCACCTATACCGCCGAGTCCATCTCCGTCCGCGCCCTGATCGAAGTGATCCAAGTGCATGGCATTCGTTACACCGTGCAAACCGGCCTGACTCTCACCAAGACCATGGCCGTTCTCTCGAACTTTCGCATTCAGCTCTTTGTCCTGATAGCCATCGGCCTTTTCGCATCTTCACTGGCCGGCTATTTCATGAGCCGCAGGGCGCTCAATCCGATTGCCGCAATCGCCGCCGAGGCGCGCCGCATCAACGACCGCCACCTCGACATTCGCCTGCCGGTTTCCAGCGCAAATGATGAAATCGCCGGCTTGAGCCACACGCTGAATCAGATGCTCGAACGTATCGACAAAGCCTTCGCCAGCATCCGCACCTTTACGGGCAACGCCTCGCACGAGTTGCGTACGCCCATCTCGCTGCTGCGCACTGAAATTGAAGTTGCGTTGATGCGCCCGCGCGAGGCTTGCGAATATCGCGTCATCCTCGGGCGATTGCATGAAGAGACTGTGCGGATGACAGGCCTGGTGGAGAATCTGCTTTCCCTGGCGCGTGCCGATGGAGGCGCTGAGGCCATGACTCTCATGCCCATCCGGATCGAAGACCTCTTCCAGCTCATTATGCAGCGATGGAAAAGCGCAATGGATCGGGCAATGCTCGACTTTGCCGTTGATTACCCGCGGCAGGATCTTGTGGTGCTGGCAGAAGAACAAGGAATTTTGCGCCTGCTTTCGATTCTTCTCGACAATGCGAGCAAGTACACGCCTCCCGGCGGTTCTGTCGCTTTAGCCGCAAGCGCCGTCGATGGCCGCGTTATTCTCTCCGTGCGCGATTCGGGCATTGGAATCACTGCTGAAGACTCCGAGCGGATCTTTGACCGGTTTTACCGCGCCGCCCCCCTTGGGGAAAATACTGCTTCCGGCTCTGGCCTTGGTCTGGCTCTGGCTAAGTGGATTGCCGAACGCCACGGAAGTCAACTTCGTGTCGAAAGCAAGCCCGGTCACGGAAGCAGCTTTTCATTTGTGTTGATGAGAACTGCGCCTTTGGTTCCAGCCAGCCAATCGATCGACGACCGGATACTTGCGGTCGTAGGTTGAGCGGCGGCTCTTTTGCAGAGGGCAGATTGGGGCGGAAGATATTCGCCCCATGGGCGCAAGCGGCAGCCTGGCCGCGTTCCTGTCCAACAAGCCGCGCAGAACCTCAGGACTGAAGTATCGAGGCCGGAAGAGTGGAATATGAACGACGGACGAATTGTCCTTCGATTCACTTCTTATTGATGATGAATTCACCGCGCTTTTAATCAAGATCTGTAACCTTGCAGCCATGAAGAACTCGAATACTCTCCTCAGATTTCTCTTTTTGGCAGGCCTCTTGATCGCAATTTGTGGCACAGCAAGAGCGCAATATGAGGATGGCAGCCTGATCGGCTCCATTCACGACGCCACCGGTGCGGCCGTTCCCAACGCCACGGTCTCCGTCACCAACATAAACACCGGCATCAACGTCAAGACCGCCTCCAACGCCATCGGCGACTACGTCCTTCCCGCGCTACGCGTCGGCCTCTACAACATCGAGGCCAGCGCCCCTGGCTTCGCCTCGGCCGAGGCCAAAGAGATCACCATTACGGTGAATGGACGCCAGCGCATCGACCTGACGCTGGCGGTGGGCAAGGCCGACGCCACCACCGTCGAGGTCAGCGGCGTAACCTTGCAGATTGAAAGCGCGACCAGCGAACGCGGGCAGGAGGTCTCCGGCTATCAGACCGAGGCGCTGCCCCTGGTCAGCCGCAACTTCTCCGATCTGCTCGGCCTGGTCACCGGCTCACGCCAAGCGCCCACCGCCGCCACCACCAGTTCCATCAGCAGCTTGGTCCGGCAAGGCGCGTACAACGTCAACGGCCAGCGCAGCATGTTCAACAACTACCTGCTGGACGGCATGGACAACAACGCCTACGGCGAAAGCAACCAGGGCTTTGACAATCAGATCATTGCCATCCCGCCCGACTCGGTGGCCCAGTTCAGCGTGGTGACCAACAACGAGAGCGCGGAGTTTGGCCGCTCCTCCGGCGCCACCATCAACGTGGCCTCGGCCAGCGGCAGCAACCGCCTGCACGCAACCGCTTACGAGTTTCTGCGCAACACCGGCCTGAACGCCGCCGGATTCTTCAAGCCCACCCTGGTCAGCAACACCGGCGGCAGCGTTCCTTTCCAGAAGCCCACCATCAACCGCAATCAGTACGGCTTGAATGCGGGCGGGCCGATTCTCAAGAACAGGCTCTTCTACTTTCTCGACTACGAAGGATTCCGCCAGACTCTCAAGCCGCTCTATGTACTAACCCTGCCTAGCCAGAATGAGCTGAACGGCATTTTGGTGGTGCCGGTCAAGAACCCTCTCACCGGTGTGACTTACGCGGCGAACACGGCCATTCCCTCCGCCGCCATCAACCCGCTTTCCAAGCAAATTATCAGCTACTTCCAGCAATTTTCCTCGCAGTTGCCGGCGAGCGGGCTTGCTTCCACCGGCCTGGATACCAATGATTACGCCAAAGAGGTTCCCTTTACCGATAAATCCGACAAAGGCGACCTCCGCTTGGATTTCCAGCAGAGCGCGAATAGTTCCTGGTTCCTGCGCATCAGCGACCGCAAGGAAACCGGAGTGAATTATCCGACCATTCCCTTGCCTCTGGACGGCCAGACCAACGGAACCATTCGAATTTTGGATCAGCAGGTTGCGCTCGGCTACACCCATCTCTTCGGCGTCAACAAGATTCTGGACGCGCGCCTTGGACTCTCGCGCACCAAAGCCGGCAAATATACGCTCTCCATCGGCCAGAATGACTTCACGATTCCCGGATTGCCCGGAAATAATCCGATTGTGGCGGGCGGCTTGCCCTCCATCGGCATTACCGGTTTCACTGGTTTTGGCCGTCAGAGCACCAATCCGCAATGGCAAAATCCGGCCATGATCGATCCCAAGATCAACTTCACCTGGGTCAAAGGCAAGCACTCGCTCAAGTTCGGCTACGAGTATGAGCACATCTGGATGGCCGTGAACGACAACAACCCGCTCTACGGTTCGTGGACGTATGGCGGCGGCTACAGCGCCTCTGGCTCCACCGTTTCCGACACCTATTGGGCCGACTTCCTCTTTGGCCTCACCAGCAGCTACCAGTTAGCCAATTACTATGTCGTCCACCTGCGCCAGACCTTGGAGAACGCCTACGCGCAGGATGACTGGAAGGTGACTCCCAAGCTGACGCTCAACCTGGGCCTGCGCTGGGAGTATGGCTCTCCATACTCCGAACAGAACAACAATATCTCCAACTTCGATCCGGTCACCCAGACCGTGTTGACCCTCTCTCCCGGCGCGGTGGCCGGCAACGGCATTACGCCGATCACCGCCAGCGGCGTCTACGGCAAGACGCTGGTCAATCCCAATCTGGACGACTTCTCGCCGCGCGTCGGTTTCGCCTACGCCCTCACCTCCAAGACCGCAGTGCGCGGCGGCTTCGGCACCGGGTATGTGCATTACTCCCGCGCCGGCTCGGGCGACATCCTGGCCATCAACGCCCCGCAGGCCCAGTTCGCCGTGGTCAACCAGAACAACCTGAAGCCTACGACCACCAACCAATGCGCTTCGCCGCTGCCCGCGCAGATCATCGCGGTCGGCTCCACGACGCAAACCTGCTACGCCACCGCCGACCAGGGCTTTCCCTCCGGCTTGGTGACCACCTTCAACTCCGCCACCGACAACATTACCTGGATTCCCAAAAACAACAAGGACAGCTACGTCGAAAGCTACTTCCTCAGCGTGCAGCGCCAGTGGGCAAAGAATACCCTGCTCGACATCGCCTACGTCGGCAATCGCGGTTTGCACCTGGAGGGCTTTTTGAACGGCAACCAGAAGAACCCTTCCAACGGCTTCGCCCGGCCCTTCGCCAACTGGCCAAGCGACATTACCGAAGCGCTCAATGAGTTCATCTCCAACTACAACGCGCTGCAAGTCCGCTACGAACAGCGCTCGGTCTTTGGATTGACGCTTCTGAACTCCTTCACCTGGTCGCACTCGCTGGACAACGCTTCCGCCTCGCTGGAAGGCAATACGCCCTCGCCCCAGGACGGCAACAACATTCGCGGCGGCTACTCCCAGTCGGACTACAATCTGCCTATCGCCGACGTCGCCAGCCTGGTCTACGAGCTTCCTGTCGGCCATGGACACCACCTGCTGAGCAATGCGAACGGGCTACTTGAAAGCCTTGCCGGAGGATGGCAGATCAGCGCCATTAACACCCTTCAGGCCGGCACGCCCTTCAACATCACCTACTCGCCTAATGGCTCCCAGGCCGTTTCGCCGCAGATTTCCGCCACCTATCGCGGCGCCAACGAGTACCGGCCCAACATTGTTCCGGGGCAGAAAGTCACCCAGGGTCGTTCGTCCATCGCCACCAACACCGGATACGTCAATTACATCAACTTCGCGGCCTTCGTGCTGCCGCCGATCAAGGACGCATCTGCAAACGTGCTCAGTCCCTTTGGCAATGCATCGCGCAATCCGGGCCGTTCGCCAGCTTTCTACGAGACCGATTTCGACATCAACAAGAAGTTCAGCACCCCCATCGAGAGCTTGAAGATCGAGTTCCGCGCCGAGGCATACAACCTCTTCAACCACACCAACCTCTACCTGCCCGGCAACATCAGCGGCTCACAGGGAACCATCACTGCCGGAACCACTCTGAGCACCGGAGCCACACCGACGCTTTCGCAGATTACCGGCGGCAATCCCAACGGCGGCGGACAGATCACCAGCACCTTTGAGCCGCGCATTCTGCAATTCGGCTTGAAGATCATCTACTGATTGCACTCCATCCATCAGCGAGCCCGCGCGATTCTGCGCGGGCTCGCCTTTTATTCGCAGGACAACCATATTCCCACCCCCTATGACGAAACCAGAATTGGTATCCAGGATGGATGACTTGGAGAGGCGAAGATAGGGCGTAGGCGATTCACTTTTCGGATGGGCAATTTTCCTGTCAAATCGGGGCACTTCGGAGGGGGAAAAAGGCAGTTTTTCGGGAATATTTGAGTAGTTTTGGCCTCAAAGTGCGAGAAAACCGGTGGTTTTCAGTTACTGAATAATTAACAGCAAAAAATACAAGTAGTTGTTATCATTGATGTTAATTGAATCAGAGCGGCAAAAACAGGGCTTGATCAGGCAGAGGGGGGGGGGGGTGAGTAACTTTCCGGTAAACAATTTGACGCATTTTTTGTTGGCGAATTAGTAAACATGGCAGCGCTCTTTTCATTTCACCTGGATTGATGATGCGCCTTCGGGCGATAATGATCGGCAACCCCGTGAAGACAATTTTGCAGGAGGCGCTCTTGACACATCAATAAACCTAAAAACGGCAGATGAAGTATGGTCAGAACAGGCAATTGCCGTTTGGGTGAAGTGCGGTGCAGTTCAAAACCGGAGTTTGAGAGGGAGCCAAAGAAGCAATTTTCTCAAACGCGGAATTTTGCAGGGGCTAAAGCCCGGCTTTCTAATCAACCCATTGCGGCCCGACTGAAGTCGTGCCCTTGTTACAAAGCACCTG
This sequence comes from uncultured Occallatibacter sp., assembly GCA_964450895.1. GTDB lineage: Bacteria > Acidobacteriota > Terriglobia > Terriglobales > Acidobacteriaceae > Telmatobacter. Next base: position 27,831 of record CAYVGW010000044.1, read on the forward strand.
GTTGCAAAGCGCCTGGTTGCAAAGCGCCTGGTTGCAAAGCGCCTGGTTGCA
>CAYVGW010000045.1:0-27243 GCA_964450895.1 uncultured Occallatibacter sp.
CGGCGGCGGCCAGCTCGGCCACCGTGGAAGCGCCGCTGCGGGCCATCACCAGCGTCGCGCGGGCAAATTGCGCGGGCATATCAGAGATGAAAGGCTGCACGCTCCAGCGGTTGGGGTTCGCGCCGGTGGCGGCGTAGGCGGTTTGCGTGGCTTCCAAGAGCCGCGCCCCGCTCTGATGGAGGACCGTTAGCCCAGGCGCCGCATCCAGCAGAGCCGGAAGGATCTTGGGAAGATTGACGTTGAAGAGCCGCGCGCCCTGCGATCCGCCAAAGACCAAAAGATGCGCGGCGGCGGCGGGCGGCGGCAGCGCAAAGAACTCCTGCCGGACGGGGATGCCGGTGACCTCGGCGTTGCGGAAAAACCTGGTGGCGGCGGCAAAGTTGACGGCGGCGGCTTGCACGCGCCTGCCGACCAGGCGATTGGCTAGCCCAGGCATGGCGTTTGGCTCGAAGGCCATGGCGGGGATTTTAAGCCAGAGCGCCGCGGCCATCGCCGGACCGGAGGCGTAGCCACCCACGCCGAGGACGACGCCGGGGTTAAATTCCCGAATCAGGCGGCGGCAGGTGAAGATACTGCGCGGCAGGGCGAGAAGTGTGTGCGCGCGCGTCAGCAGCGAGACGTTTTTGAGCTGGCCAACTTCGACTAATTTCAATTGAAAGCCGGCTTCGGGGACGAGCCTGGACTCCATGCCGCGCGCCGTGCCGACAAAGAGGATTTCGGCCGAGTGCCGGGCGACGAGTTCCCGCGCCACGGCCAGCGCTGGAATGATGTGGCCGCCGGTTCCGCCGCCGGCGATGAGTACGCGCAGTTGGGACAATTCGCTTCCTTTCAAGCGTTCAAGCCTGATGTTCCTGTGCTTTTCATATCGTAACCAACCAGGCGGCGTACGCGAAATTTCCATGCGATTCACGGAACAGTATAGGGGCAGGATGGCTGCTTGATTACTCTCTCCGGTAACCTGTGGATGGTGTCGTCGTTGGCGCTTTAGTCCCCCACCGCTATTGCCGGCCCGCGAGAGATGAAACTTTGCGTACCCCACCCTCGCCGCGTTCTTGTTTTTGCGGCCAGGGTGAGATCGCCCAATCATCCTTGATTGATCCGGCTCTGAAGAATTGCAACACTTCGAAACTGTCATCCTGAGCGAACGGGGCCCCAAATCTTCTTCAATTTGGGGGTGGTGAGTCGAAGGATCTGCGGTTGCAACTTTTGATTCCGTTCAAATACTGAAGGGCCGGATCAATAAGATGCCGTGCCTTCCCCCAAATAGCTGAAAGGATGTGCGTCCACAAATCCCAACTGTCTCACTTTGAAAAAACCTGCATCTCACTGAACCGTCAGAGTGACAATTTTTGAACTCACCACTTGGTGTGTTTGCGGCGGTGGTGGGGCGCTGCCACCTCCACCGCCGCCGCAGCCCGTCACGCAGAATGCAGTTCCAGCCAGCAGGATCAGACCCAGGCCAGCCGTCATCCAGGCGCCCCGCGCCGTCAGCCGCTTGCGCAGAACCATCAGCGGAAGCAGCAGAATCGGCAGAAGAATCCATCCGGCGGCCGCGCCTTCCACCGTCTCCGTAACGACCACTGTGATCTGGTATGTTCCCTTGGGCGTCGTGGAGGAAGTCGTAATCGTCAAGGCATTGGTCGTTGCCGAGTAACTGCACAATGCTCCTGCCGGTAAATTCAAGCAGCTCGCCGTAGCGCTCTCCACCGTCGAAGGCAGCGTGACCGTGTAACTCGCCGCCGCGCCGCCGGTGACTGTTGCTGTAACAACAGTGAGAGTTGGCGCAGTCGCTCCCGATTCTGCCGAATCCACTTCAAACTGCAAAGCGCTGGACGTTCCGCCGCCCGGGGCCGGTGTCTGCACGGAAATCGAAGTTTGGCCCGCGCTGGCAATCTGGGCCGCTGTCACCGCCGCCGTCAATTGCGTTGCGCTCACGTAAGTGGTAGGCAGCGCCGTTGTCCCCCAATAAAGCATTGAGCCATTCATAAACCCCGTTCCATTCACAGTCAGCGTAAATGCCGCCCCGCCCGCGCTGTCATATGCCGGCGAAAGGCTGCTGATAATCGGCGCGAGATTCGGCGCAAGGATCGTGTATGCCGAGGTTGCAACGGCGCTCTGCGAGTAATTGTCCGCCGTAGCCATCACCGCCAGCGTTTCAGTCGATGAAACGGTAATTGCACCGTAATACTGCGTCGAGGAAATCGTCGGCGTAGTTCCATCCGTGGTGTAATAGAGGATCGCGCCCGGCGTTGTATCGCTGAGGGTCACAATTTGCGCGGAATTGTAGGTTCCCGCCGCCACGGAAAACGTTGGCAGGGATGCCGGGGATTCGATGAGATATGCGGCCGAGGCCGGGGCGCTATTGGTATAGCTGTTGGCTACCGCTATTGCCTCAACTGTCTCTGTTGTGTTCACCGTGATTGCGCCGTTATAGGGGTTGGTTCCGGCAACCGGCGTCCCGTTGATGGCGTAGTAAATGGTCGCGCCAGGGGTCGTATCGCTGATCGTCACCGGCTGCCCCGGAGCGTAGGTTCCCGCCGCCAGCGAGATAACCGGAGTGGCGGCGGCGGGAAGAACCTCCGTTCCCGTAACCGCGATAGTCGAGGTGGTGGAAGCTGTATTGAGCGTGTTGCTGGCGATGGAAATTGACTCGCTCAGCGCAATGGACTGTGCGCCATTGAGCGCCGTTGTCGGAGTAAAGCTGATCGAAAGCACGCAGCTTTCGAGAGCCGCGAGCGAAGTGCTCGCAGTGCAGGCGTTGGCAATGGAACTATCGATGGAAAAGTCGGCCGGGACTGTAATTCCCGATAACTGCAAAGGCATGTTTCCGTAGTTGGTCACGGTAACAGTTTGCGCATTGCCCGTGCTGGTTGAGCCTGCGCCCGTATTGGCAAAACTGAGCGCCGGCGCGCCGGAAAAATCGAACTTGTAGACAACCGGAGAAGGCGTTGCGCCGGCATCCAGAACGTAGGCATTGCCCAATCCATCCGTCGCAAGAGCCGTTGGATTGACCAAGCCGGAACCGATCGAGGTGTAGGTATAGCTGCCGTCCGGCTGCAAGGCGGCCCGGTAGAGATATAACTGCTGGCTGCCGCTCTGACTGGCGCCGGAAGCTAGTGCGGTGAAATAGGCGTCTCCCATCCTGTCCACGGCTATAACAACATTGCCCACGACGGCATTTGCCCCCAGTTCTTCTTCAATTTGCAGTCCTCCGGAAGGTCCAGCCTGGTTCGCGAATACTTCCTGAATCGACAAATAAGGGCAAATATATGTATTCGCGTGAAAGCAAGGGGGGTAAAGTAAACCGTAGGTGGGCGGGTATGTGATTCCTGCGAAATACCAGTTTGCATAGCCATCAACAGCGATACTGGAGGCGGTACTATTCGGAAACGACCTTCCCAGCACGTAGCCGTTGACAGCTCCAGGCCGAAATAGATATTGCCCGCTTGATGTATACAGATTTCCGGCTCCATCGACAGCTTGACCGCTCTCACCCCATTCGAGAGAATATCCCCCGCTTGGGGTTGGTCTCTCTACGGATACGCTGTCCACCATGGACCCTGATACCATGACATACTCCAATGAGTCATATAGGTTTCCGGCTCCATCCACGGTAATCGAAGATCCTGCGCTTCCCGGCTGGGCAATCGTGGACTGGATGTAAGTGCCGTTTGGCTGCAATGTATCCTTGTACAAATCCCCATCATTGACAAAAAGATTTCCGTTCGTGTCGGCTGTCATGGCGGTGGGTTTTGTCAATCCATTGACGGCGATGGAGGGCTGGATTGCGGAGGAGGAAAAAAGGATCTGCGGTCCCTGGCCTGCGCCCTGCACATAGCCGGTTCCAATCACCGTACCGCTTGCGTCATAGAGAACTGCCGCTCCGTAGCGCGCGCCTGCATATCTCGGCGCAAAGCTCACATTCACCGTGCATGCGCTCATGGCGGTATAGCTGACGCCGGCCGTGCAGGTTCCGCCGCCGGCATCGGTGAAATCCTGATTCGCCGCGCCTTCGGTCACTACGGAGATGCTGCCCAGCGTCGCGGCTGTGGGGATGACCACAATCACCGGGCCGCTCGCGCTGCTCCCGATGTTGACATCACCGAGGTTCGCAGGGTTGAACGTATAGCTTGCCGAAGCGGCCGCGCTATAGGCGTACCCGGGCGCTATGGCGAAGGCTTTGAGGGTCATCGTCTGGGGCACCGTGACGGGGCCGGTGTATAACATTGTTGCTGGGTTAAACGAAGTGGCGCTCCCTGGTGTGTCACAGTAAATTCCAACGCAGATTGCCGGTGTGCTGCCATCGAGGGTGTAGTAAATGGAAGCTCCCGGCGTGGTATCGCTGATGGAGACTGACTGGATTGCCGTATAAGTGCCCGATGCCGCGCTAAAGGTGGGAGTAGCCGCAACCGGAAGAGTGAGCGGATAGGTCACGGAGGTGATCGCGCTGTCTGCATAGCCGTTCTCCGTTGCCATCGCGTAAAGAGTTTGACCTGACGCTAATGTGGCCGCGCCGGTGGATGGGCCGCAACCGTTCCATTGGGTATAAGGCGTGAGTGGTCCGTAGGTGCAAAGAATCTGGGCGCCCGGCGTTGTGTCGGTTAGCTCCAAATCCTGCTCTGAGGCGCTATAGTAGACTCCAACTCCGATCAAGCTCAATGCCGGCGTGGCGACTGCCGGCATATTGAGAGTGTAGGTCGCCGTCGCCACCGGGCTAGGAGCGTAGCCCGTACTCTGAGCCACGGCCTGGAGGGTCTGCGACCATTGGATGGGGACTGCGCCGCTGTAGATGGTGGAGGCAGTCGTCGGCGTGCCGCTGTTCGAGATGTAGATGACTGCCTCGGGGTCCGAGTCGGTGATGGTTACCGATTGCCCGGAGGTGTAGCTTCCCCCGGCCGGCGAGAAGCTCGGCGCGGGTGTGACTGGCCGCGAGTTAGTGGTCGACTGTGACTCCCAAAGGTCGCCGAAAAGATCCGTATCAAGATAGTAGTTATCGCCGGTGCCGCCAAAGAGCCAGAAGTTGCCGCTTTTGTCCGTCCAACTGACAGAGCCCAAACGGCCCGGAGGATTGTTGGCAAAGGAGGGCGTCTGCAATGTGCCATAGACTCCGGGAGGATAACAAATTCCGGAACAGTCAACCGTGTTTGGACCGCCCATCCAGGTCCATTGGCCGGTGGCGGGGCTGTACTCCCAGAGATCGTTGAGAGGTTCGCCTTGCCCCGGTGAATTGGCCGCGCCATAACCATTGCCGCCGAAGAGCCAGAAGTTACCGCTGCTATCTTTCCAGGCCGACATGCTATCCCGGCCGCCGGGCACGTTCCCCGCTGCCGGCTGGCCCAACGTCCCGTATACGCCGTAAGGTCCGGGAGCAAAATTGATATAGATATCGCTGCCGCCCATCCATGTCCATTGGTTGGTGGAGAGGTTATACTCCCAGAGGTCGTTGAGATCCCCCCCGCGGTCATCTATGCCTGCGCCTGCAACCGGATATGCGAAGCCGTTTCCCCCAAAAAGCCAGAGATTGCCGCTGCCGTCCGTCCAGCCGGCGCCACTCGAACGGCCTCCAGGCATGCCGCCGGGTTGACCCAGCGTGCCATAGTTTTCAGTCGAGTTTCCGCTTGTACTTCCGCTCATCCACGCCCATTCGCCTGCCGCGCCCAGTGTGGGGTTAAATTCCCAAAGATCGTTGTAACTTTCCTCCCCAGACCCGCTAAAAAGCCAGAAATTGCCGTTCTTATCGGTCCAACTGGTCGCGCCGCTTCGCCCTGCGGGAATGTTTCCCGCGGCGAATGTGCCCATCTGTCCATAGACTCCAGACGGAGAAGTGCAGGTCGTATCATTGGCGGGGTATGTTGTACAGGCGAACGCGCTGCTTCCGCCCATCCAGGCCCATTCCCCGGACGTGCCAAGCGTCGGATTGAACTCCCAGAGGTCATTGAGATCGTCGAAATTATTGGCCGAATCGAAGCCTTGCCCCCCAAAGAGCCAGAGATTCCCGTTGCTGTCGGTCCAACTGGCCGCGTTGAGTCGGCTTCCTGGAATGTTTCCGGCAGCAAACGTCTGCGAGGCGCCATAGACCCCGGATGAGCCGCACGCGCCGGCAAATCCCGCGCAGTTCGGTACTTTGCTGCTCCCGCCCATCCATGCCCATGCCCCGGTGGAGGAGTTAAACTCCCATAGGTCGTTGAGGTATCCCAGAATGCCTGCCGAATCGTAGCCCTGCCCACTGAAGAGCCAGAGATTGCCGTTCTTGTCGGTCCAACTGACCGCGCCGTAGCGGCTGCCCGGGACGTTCGTGGTGGACGCGGTGCTCAATCCCGGTGAGGCGGGATACACACCGGCCGTGTTGGTCGTATCTGATCCCCCCATCCAGGTCCATTCAGTTGTCTGTGCTTTCGCCACGGGGCAAAGAAAGCCCAGGGCCAATACGGCAAGGCTGAGAACTCTTGTGGCCATGGTCTTCCGCGTCCCGCAATAAGCCCTTGTAACCGCAAACAACTTGCGGCAAACAACCGGATGATACAACGATGCTAGGCGATTCATGTAATTCTCCCTGTGCGGTCCATTCCTCCTCTGCCCTGGAATGCGCGGTCTGTTTCTCAACCGGCTGAACCCAACGCGCATGACTTTTTTCGCCGTGCAATAGAAAAAAGCGGAATTGGGTGGAGGTGTGGTACTGGCACGATTATACATATCGATCTGCGCCAGATCCGGAAGGAGCAGCGATAGGAAATCGGAGCCGAGGCGTATATTGGCGTGCAAGGCTGCAACGTCCACGCCGGCCGTCGAGGACGATCACGGGTGGATCGAGAAGCGCTTCCTCGGTTATCGCTTGGAGATGTTATGAAATGCGATTGCTCTTGGCTGGGATGCGATGCGTGACACACGCCTCATGCCTGCCATGTTATATTCGGATGCAGAACCTTTTTGAAAGGCTAACTCATGTCTTTAGTTAGACGGCTTCCTGGCTTATTGGCTATAGTGTGTGGATTTTCTACGCTTTTTGCCGCAACTGGCATCCTGGCGGTCGTGGCCGGCTGCGGCGGCGGAAACGCCGGTGGCGGGAGCAATTCTTCAACGATTACCTCTGTTTCTGCGAGCTGTTCCCCATCTTCGATCCTGACAAATCAGACTTCCACCTGCACACCGGCGGTGAGCGGGACGGGAAGCTACAGTTCTGCGGTCACGTGGACCGTCAGCCCCGCGAGCATTGGAATGGTGAACGGCAGCGGCGTCTTTACGCCGGCTGGAACGGGAACCGCGACCCTCACGGCTACCTCGGCGGAAGATACGGCAAAATCAGGAAATACAACGGTGACGGTTGGCAACCCGCTCCCCACCATTACTTCACTATCTCCATCTACCTTGTCCTCCAGCCCATCGCCCCAAACGCTTGCCGTTTACGGTACGGGATTTTTGTCTTCCTCCACGGTCACATTCAATGGCATTTCTCACCTAGCCGCCTTCATCAGCGCCAGCCAGATTACGATCTCGCTCACGCCGGCGGATTTGGCCACTGTCGGCAGCTATCCGATTGTTGTGACAAATCCCGCGCCGGGCGGCGGCTCCTCAGCCGCGGCTACGCTTACCGTCGTCAATCCAGCGCCGGGCTGGAACCTCTCGCTTGCACCGTCGCTGGTGTATACCGGAGCGACAACTCCGGCCACTGTGACGGTGACGGGGACGAACTTTCTTCCCGCATCAACGATTCAGTTGAACGGAGCAACCGTCGCGACGACTTATGTGAGCGCGACCCAGTTGACCTTCCAGCTTTCGGCGGCGGAAGCGGCTACGGCTCAGTTGGATACTGTATCGGTGATGAACCCGGCGCCGGGCGGAGGCGCTTCGAGCGGAACTCAACTTGAGATTCTTGCGCAAACACCGGCGCCGGTAATTGCCTCTGTTTCACCAACGCAGTTTGTGATTGGCGCGGGCGCGACGACGATGACCGTGACGGGCTCCAACCTCATAGCCGAGAATGTGGCGGGGATGCCGATTGCGGGATCGCCTTTGTTGACCTCCAATCTGCTTTGGAACGGCGCATCTCTTGCTGTTCAAAACTTCTCCTCTGTGAGCGGAGTGGACACGGTTGTTGTTCAGATTCCTGAGAGCCTGGTGACTGCCGTGGGAACGGTATCCATTACGGCCAGCAGTCAGACATCCACGCCGGCCTTATCGAATATCGCGACGGTTTCGATTGTCGATCCTCCCGCGCCTACCTTGACGTCTGTTATTGCGAATTCCGGGCTGGTCAATACACCGGTGGAGGTAACGCTGAATGGGACCGGTTTCCAGAAGAGTTCAACGGTTTCGTTCAATGGAGAGGGCGGGGATGCACAGTATGTGAACCCGACGACGATCAACCTGCAGATTTCAGCCTCCAGCATCCCCACTCCCGGCGCCTACCCTATCACGGTGACTACTCCCTACGGAGGCACGACCGCGGCTCTTGACTTCACAGCCTATGTTCTTTCCGTTGCCGCCGATGTGAACATATCCAGCAACAGCATGGTTTACAACCCGGTCAACGGGCTGTTTTACCTTTCTGTACCCAGTACGGCAGGCCTTCCTTACGGCAATAGCATTGTGTCCGTCGATCCCATGACCGGCGCGCTGGGAACGCCGATTCCCATAGGCAGCGAACCGGACAAGCTCTCCCTGACCGAGGATGGGAGATACCTCTGGGTGTCCTGGTATGGAGGAACCAATATCAGCAAAGTTGATCTTGTCGCCGGGAACGTGGCGTATGTGTTTTCGACGGCCCTCGGTGAGTATTCAATAGCCCATACTTCTTCCGTGGGCGCCATTCCGGGCGAACCGGATTCCGTGATTGTTTCCAACTACCTTGACTACTACAGCCAGCAGAGTTATCCGGCCGCCTGCAGTACTTCCATCTATGACGGCGGAGTGTTGCGCGGTTCGCCGAATGGCAACTGCTCGATGTGGTCGATTACCGCGGACCCAACGCTCGATAAGGTATTTGGTTATGGTCCATCCCCCACCAATACCGGACTATTTATACTTGCCTACAACGCGAGTGGAATCACGTATTATGAGCCCGGCGCAAGTGATTCGACTTACACCCAGATCCACGCCTGTGAAATGGCTCTCGCGGGAGGCATTGTTTATACCAATGGCGGATCGTTCTTCAACGCAAATACCAATGCAACGCAAGGTTTTTTCCCTCCCCCAAACACCCAATACACCAACCTTGGACAAGGCGGTTCAATCGCCATCGATCCTGGTCTGGGAGGGGCATATATTCTGGAAACCCCCACTTCCACAACCGCTCAAGTGGATGTTTACAATCTCGCAGACCAGATCAACATAGCCGCGGCGCCGATTCCTTCTACGTTGATTGCGAATCCTGCCAGCGACTTGGGCTCAGGGAACTGTCTCAGCCGCTGGGGAACAGATGGACTCGCCTTCCGCACGGATACGGGCTTTGTCAGTCTCCAGACCAGCCTGGTCAAGGATCTTACCAGTGTCAACGCCGATCTTGGCGTGGCCATTTCCGCCACCGGCGCCAACAGCGTGGGCAGCACCACGGCCTATACCGTTACTGTCACCAACAACGGACCCGCAACGGCCACCAGCGTTACGCTGTCGGCCTCCATCCCCGCGACAGGCGCGGTAAGCTCCGCAACTCCGTCGGCGGGAAGCTGCTCGACCAACGGCGCGGTCACCTGCGAACTGGGCAGCCTGAACAATGGCGCATCGGCCGCCGTGGTCATCGATATCCTGCAAAACAGCGCGGACAGCGCCGTGATGACTGCCCAGGTGAGCGCCTCGGAGACCGATCCTGTACTTACCAACAATCAGGCCGCTTCTACGCTCACCATTGCCAGCGGATCGCTCAACCCCGTGCCGGTGCTTACCAGCGTGACTCCGTCCCTGATTGCGGGTGGAACGAGCAACACCGCGATCACACTGTTTGGATCCAACTTCACCAGCGCGTCCACGGTGCTTCTGGATACGACCGCACTGACCACAACCTTCGTCAGCAGCAATCAGTTGGAAGTTACCGTGACGCCGGCGGAATTGGCCGGCACAGCTCTGGCGGCGCTCTTCGTTGTGAATCCGGCTCCGGGCGGAGGCCTCTCTTCCGGCCTTCCGCTGACGGTCTACACGGTGCTCCCGATGGCGGGCGCCAATCACATCCTTTACGATCCTTACTCGCGCAAAATCATGGCCAGCGTCGGGCTACACTCATCCACCAACCCCAACTCCATCGTCGCCATCACGCCCGAGACCGCTACGATCAGCGCGGCTGTGCCCATCGGTGGATCGCCAACCGTGCTCGCGCTTACCTCCGATGGACAAATTCTGTACGCGATGATGCCGGGCAACATTACCGGACAGATTGCGCGCTACAATATGCTGACCCAGCAACCTGATTTTACGGTCTCCGGCTTCACGGCCACCAACGCCGATTATCAGCTTGGCCTGCAATACATCGCCACCATGCCGGGAACTGAAGACACCATTGGGGTTGATAGTGGAATCAATGGCTACGACGCCATCTGGGACTTCAATCCGGTCACGCAGACGGCGGTGATGCGCAAAAACACGACCACGGACTTGTATCGCTCAGGCATCATGCTCTTTCCCAATGCCACCAGCATGTTCTTTGGAGATTTGATCCTTTTCCCCATCGACTCCGACGGAATCGACAACGTGATCCTGAACGAGCCCCAGTTCACCTACGAGATGATGGGCGCCGCGGGCAGCTACAAGTTGAGTGGAAACAACTTGTTTACGCAGTTAGGTTATGTCATCAACATAGAGAACTCCCCGGCCACTTTAAGCGGAGTGTTCAACGAACTGACGCAGGACGCATATATCCCCGGCGATTATGGCGATCCATATCTCGACTTCGAGGTGGACTCTTCGCTGGGATTGTCCTACTACCTCAACAATTCAAACTCGATTTATGACGACGATTCTTTTGACAGCGTAGCCATTTATGATAACCAGTCCTATATGCCAATGAACCATCTGATGATTCCGTTCAAGACAATCGAGGGCAGCAATAGTTACGCCGGAATCGATGTGGTCCGCTGGGGTCAGGATGGGCTGGCGCTTTTGACCGACAGCGGTAATCTCTACTTGATTCGCGGTGCTGTCATTCCGCAGTTGCTTTCTCCGAATATGCCGGCAAGTCTGACTTCCAGTTCCATGACAGCCATCTCCCACGGCGCGGGCAACACGCTGCTCACGCTGACCGGGGCGAACTTTGCTCCGGGCGTGGCTGTGACTTGGAACGGAAGTTATCGCACCACGGCGATTGTGGATGCGACGCATGTCACGGTGGCGATTCCGGCCAGCGACCTGGCAAGCGCCGGCAGCGCATCGCTGGTGGCGACGAACCCAGGAGCTGCGGCGTCCGGCACAGTGACGGTGACGATCAACTGATATGACACAAATTTGACGGCGCAACTTCACAAGGAAATGGATATGGGAATGAAGTTATGCACCTCGCACACGTGAAAGGCCATTGGCATCAATGCTCAAGTGCCATGGGGCCGGCTGCCCATCAATCGGCTCATCCTTTCACTTGTTGTGACTCAGACTGGCCCATTCACTTGTTGTGACTCAGACTGGCCCAAAGGCAAGGCGCTAGTGCCGTGACCCTGTGATGAGGGAATCAACAGGCATGTAGCGCCTGTCTCCAGAAGGCATGTAGCGCCGGTCTCCAGACCGGCTGTAGTGCGGGCGTCCTCGCCCGCACAAGTCCATGATTGATTACCAAATCATGCGGTCTAACAGCCTGTGGTAAAAGTCAGGTTTTGAAAGGGCACGACTTCAGTCGTGCCGCAAAATGCTGATAAAAAAATGGGCTTTAGCCCCTGAGGGAAGGTTTTCGGGATTTTCGACTTTCACCGCAGGCTGCTAAACACTAGCTGAAGCGGACTGGCCGCGGCACACGCGCCCTTCCAATCACAGGCTAATTTGCGGGTCATCCCATCCTTGCGCCTGTTTTCTGGCGCAAGGATGGGAAGCAATGAAGCAGCTGCGAGCGAGCAGCGAGCGTCCGCCTGTACGGTCATTCCCAACAGGTGGTTACAACCCCAGAAACCCGCGCAAAGCCTGATCGACGGTCCGCATCGTGGCTTCATCCACCTGCCCGATCCGCGTCCCCAGCTTCACGCGGGGTACAGCCGTGGCCTTGTCCACCATGATCTGCGAAGGAACGCGCAACCCGGTTGATTCGCCCGCCTCTACGGTCACACGCACCAAAGGCGCATCGTGCATCTCGCTGGTCAGGGGCAGCACAATCACGGAAGGGTGCAGGTCGAAGGCATCGGCTTGGACGATCAGCGCCGGACGCGGCTTGCCGTAGTCGCCGGAGACGGCCACCGTCACCAGGTCGCCGCGCCTCACTGGCCGCCCTCCGGGAAGCCGGCCTCCAGCGCGCTCACATCCTGAATCCAGCGCATCACCTCCGCCTCATCCTCGCTGGCGGCGATCAGTTGCGACTGGCGGCGCGCCTCGGCTTCAAAGCGCCGCTTCCGCGCCTCCTCCACGTAGCCGCGCATCAATGCGCGCAGCACCTCGGAGACTGGCCGGTTCTCCGCCTCCACCTGCGCCACAAACTCCGCCTTGAGCTGGGCGTCTATGCGAAGATTCAGTGTCGTTTCCCTGGGAAATGTTGTCGTTTGTTGCATTCACAACTCCTGAATACATAGTGTAATCACAATAGATAATTACGTAAAGTGCATCGTTTGGACCGCGGCCAGCGCCCTTCGGCGTGAGGAATTGAGATTCGTGGTTCCCAGCTCCGAAAATCCGGAGCTGGGGCACCCGGCGCTACCTGCTCGACACCAACATTCTCAGCAACGTTACCAAGCCCGCGCCCTCCGAGCCGCTTCTCACTTGGATGGCGGAGCAGGCCGACGAGGATTTGTTCATTGCCTCGCTGGTGGTTGCGGAAATCTGGTTCGGCATACTCGATGCCCCGGCAGGGAAAAAGCGTCTTCAGTTGGAAAAGTGGTTCAGAGGCCCGGAGGGTCCGCAAGCCTTGTTTGCCGGACGGGTTCTCCCCTTCGACGAGAAAGCCGGTTTGATCTGGGCGCGCTTGATGGTCGAGGGCGAGCGATCCGGACAGCCGCGCAGCGCTCTGGACATGATCGTAGCCGCGATCGCGGAAGCCAACGATTGCCTCGTGATCACCGGTAATGAAAAACATTTTTCCGGACTGAAATACATCAATCCGATGCGACAGAAAAACTGAGTCGTGGCCGCATCGTCTCAACAAAGATCAGAAAAGTCTGCTGGTCAAGGTTCGTGGTTCCCAGCTCCGAAAATCCGGACCTGGGGCACCCGGCGTCTGCTTCGCTCACTGCCTTCATTTCGCGCTACAATCCATTCATGCAGGTTACCGTCGAAATTCCCGATCAGTTTGTCCCTTTTATCGTGCCCGAGGGCAAGGATGCGGAGCGGCGTCTGCTGGAAGACACGGTGGCCTCCGCCTACCGCGAGCGCCGCCTCACCATGGAGCAAGTCCGCCAGCTTCTCGGCTTCGCCACGCGCATGGAGGTTGATCCCTTCCTCCAGCGCTATGAAATCTACGACTACACCGTCGAGGATTTCGAGCAGGATATGGCTGGCTTGGATGAATTGCTGGGCGCGCGTTCCAAGCGCAAAATTGCATGATCGTCATAGCCGACACCTGGCCGCACTTGCGATGGGGCCAGCGGCCTTTGGCGTGAGGAATCAGGAGCCTGAACGATATATTGACAAATGTACATACAATTGATAGATTGAAATGAGGCGGAAGAGATGAGCCTGTTCGATTGGGATCCGGCAAAGAACCGCGAAAACCTCCGCAAGCATGACGTGAGTTTTGAGACGGCGTCTACGGCTTTCGAGGATCAGTGGATTCTTTCGCGCAAGGATTTTTCTCACGATGATGCGGAGGAACGCTACAACGCCTTGGGAGAAATCGCTCCTGGTGTGGTTTTGTTCGTCGTTTATACCTATCGGGAGCTGGATGGCAACGAGGTTATTCGCATCATCTCCGCGCGAGGCGCATCCGCCCAGGAAAAGAGGAGTTATGAAGAAGCACGCAGCCGCGCAAAAGCGGGAGATCGCCGCCATCGCCGCCAAGACCGACGCTACGATTGATTTTTCCGAGATGCCCGAAGTGGTCGATTGGAGCGGCGCGGAGGTTGGCCGGTTCTATCGTCCGGCGAAGCGTCCCGTTACCATCCGCTTGGATGACGATGTGATCGCATGGCTGAAAAGCTATGGCCGCGGCTACCAAACCCGCGCCAACCTGCTGCTCCGCCACGCGATGGAAGCAACCCAAGGCCGGTAACCATTTCCCGGCAGCTTACAGCCCCAAGAACAAGCGCAACGACTCATCGTCTCAACAAAGATCAGAGATCAGAAGAGCCTGCTGGCCGGGGTTCGTGCTTTCCAGGCGCCTGCGGTGCGGCCAACGGCCTTCGGCGTGGGGAATTGAGGTTCGTGGCTCCCAGTTCCGAAAATCCGGACCTGGGGCACCCGGTCACCATTGTATGATGAACTAGAGTTTATATGGACACAATTCTCAATATTGCGCTCCTGATCGTTGGAGCCTCATCAACCATCGCCGCGTTTGGTGGGAAGACTTGGACAGATGAAGACAAACCTCTTGTCCAACGAATAACACTGCGAGGTTGGGTTTCGATTGTATGCTTGGCGTTCGCATTTGTAATTGGAATTGTAAAGGAGCTTTATATTCGTGAAGTCAACCTGGCTTTGGCCCTATCAAACAAGCTGACAGCGACAGAAACGAAGGCTCGAGCTGACAAGCTCCAATCAGACACTCAAAATGAACTTACAAGAACACAGGGACAGCTAGCAGTTGCGAACGCCAAACTCCGCGACCTAGAGAAGCTTATGAAGTTAACCCAAGAACAGATCACGGGTGGCGATGGATTTCCAGTAGCCGAGATTTTATGGGATTTCCCAGACAAGGATGGGTCTTTTCCACTACAAGTTTTCGTAGACGGCAAAGCTCCGTTAAACGACGTAACGTATTCCATCTCTGAAGGTGCATACAAGAGACCAGCTGTTCAAGATTTAGAAAAACTCACTGAGCAAAGCATTTCCATAATCTATGGTCACACTCCATCTCCTGAGAAATATATCGGAATGCTCAATCCACGCACGAGCGTCCCACTCGGATACACGATCAGACCCACGCGAATTGGGACGAGTACATACAGAATTAATTTCCGGACACGGAATCGTTCAGTACAGGAAACCTTAGACGTTCGGTTCAATACAGATAAGAATATTTGGCAATATAAATATCTTGTAAAAAGCGAAGATATTCGCGATCCCAATAAGGTATTGACAAAAGTCGATTGGATTCCTAAGAAAAACTTACCTATACTCTATGGCGAGGGTCCGCCATAGGCCGGGTACCCCATCCTTGCGCCTTTTTTCTGGCGCAAGGATGGGAAGCAACGAAGCAACTGCGAGCGAGGAGCGAGCGCCCGCCTGGACGGCCAGTCCCCGCAGGTGGCTACTCCAGCGTTTTTATTGCCGGATAGAGCTTGCGCCACTTGGCGTAGCCTTGTTTGTAAGCGGCCAGATCGGCGGGGTCGGGATCAATGCGCTGGGCGACTTCAATGCCCGCCGCGCAGGCTTCGTCCAGATTGGCCCAGTGACCCGCGCCAACGCCGGCCATCATGGCGCAGCCAAAGGCGCCGCCCTCTTCGGCGGTGAGAATCTCGACCGGCAGGCCGTAAACACCCGCCTGAATCTTGCGCCAGAGCGGCCCTTTGGCTCCGCCGCCGCTCAACCGCACCGCGCTGACCGGAATGCCCAGCTCGGCGAAGAGCGTGAAGGTGTCTTCCAGCGAATAAGTCACGCCCTCCAGCACCGCGCGCACAAAGTGCGCCGCCGTGGTGGTGGTGCTGATGCCGGCAAAGCTCGCGCGGACCAGCGGGTCCAGATGCGGCGTGCGCTCGCCTTGCAGGTAGGGCGCGAACTCCAGGCCCTGGCTGCACGCGGGAACCTTGGCGGCCGCGGCGGTCATCTCGTCGTAGTTGTGCTTGGGGAAGAAGGTCTCCTTGAGCCAGCGCAGGCTCAAGCCCGCCGACTGCGTCACGCCCATCACGTGCCAGAGGCCGGGAACGGCGTGGCAGAAGGTGTGCAGACGGCCCTTGGGGTCGCGGGTCGGTGCGGCTGTCGCGGCAAAAACCACGCCGGAAGTGCCGATCGTCGCCGAGACCGAACCCGGCTGCAAGATGCCCATGCCCACCGCGCCCGCGCCCTGGTCGCCCGCTCCGGCCACGACCGGCGTGCCGGCGGCGAGGCCCGTCAGACCGGCGGCCTTCTCGCTGATGCGCGCGCAGACCTCCGGCGACTCATAGACCTTGGGCAGCCAGCTCTCCGGAATGCCGGCGGCGTCGCAGACTTCCTTTGACCAGCAGCGATGCGTCACATCGAGCATCAGCGTGCCCGACGCCTCTTGCACGTCGATGGCGAACTCGCCGGTGAGCCGGTAACGCACATAATCCTTGGGGCACATCACGTGCTTGATCTTGCCAAAAATCTCCGGCTGGTGCGTCTTGACCCACAGCAGCTTGGTCAGGGTAAAGTTGGGCAGCGCCGGGTTGCAGGTCAGCTCGATCATCTTTTCGTAACCGAGCTTCTCGTGCAGCCAATCGCACTCCGGCTGGGTGCGCGTGTCGCACCAGATCAGCGAGGGGCGCAGCACCGCGCCGTTTTCGTCTAGCATCACCGCGCCATGCATCTGGCCGGTCAGGCCGAGGGCGGCGATGGGCTGGCGCGGCTCAGGCGCGGCCTGGATGGCTCCGCGAATCGCCTCTTGCGCCGCCCGCCACCAGTCTTCCGGCTGCTGCTCCGCCCAGCCCGGATGCTCGGTTGTAAAGGCCGCGTGCTCGCTTGACGCGCCGCTGATCAGCTTGCCCTTGTCGTCCACAATCACGGCGCGCGTTCCGCCCGTGCCTACATCCATCCCCAAAAACCACATATTCGCTCTCCCTTTCTGAATTCTGAATTCTTGCGGCCGATTGGACGGCCGAAAAGCATAGATCACCACAATTTGAAGCACTTAATGTTGTCTGATTCCACCTGGTCAAAAAACTGCATGAGCCTCTGGAAGCTCGGAGAGATCGTGGAGGCACAAAGATGGAGTCGCCTGTCCCGCAGTATTCATCATTAAGCATTCCCTATCGCTATGACTTGAGTACCGGGGGGGATTTCGGCATCTCGTACTTCGTGGATAATGGACTTACTCAGGGCTTCTTCGGCACTCAAGATGGTAGCCCCGCTGATCATGAGAGCTTCTGTGTCTGCAACTTTTTGGGGTGTACCTCGTCAACCAGTGCGATTTACGCCCGCCCCGCGAACTCCCGCGTCTCGGTGTAAACCTTCACCTTTTCGCCCACCTCGATATACAGCGGCGCCTTGATCTCCAGCCCCGTCTCCAGCCGCGCCAGCTTGGTCACGTTGCCGCTGGTGTCGCCGCGCGCCCCGCCTTCGGTGTAGACCACTTCCATCTCCACCTTCTCCGGCAGTTGCAGGCCGATGGGGTTGCCGTTGAACTTCTGCACCTGAATCAGCACGCCCTCCACCAGCAGTTCCAGCAGGTTGCCCATCATCTCCTCGGAGAGGGTAAGCGTCTCAAAGCTCTCCTGATCCAGGAAGTGCGACCCTTCGCCGTCCGAGTAGAGGTAGGTGGCCTCCACCAGCTCCAGGTCCGGCTCCTTGAACTTCTCGCCGGCCTTGAAGGTCTTGTCGAAGACCGCGCGGGTCAGCAGGTTGCGCATCTTCAGACGAACCAGCGTCTGCCCGCCGCGCGCCGTGGGGGTCGAGACTTCGGCCTCCATGCAGTAATAAGGGGTGTTCTCAAACTCAAAGCACATCTTGCGCTTGACGGTAATCGCTTCCAGCAACGCGGCCATAATATCCTCAAAAAATCAGTCATTCGCAGCCGGACAGGCCCCATCAGGCCTGGCGCACGGCTCCTTGATAATTATAGGGGGAGGCACCCTCGAAAACCGGTCTCTCGAATTGGGCTATTGTGGAATCAGACTCAACGTCAAAAGCGAATGCACAGAAAATTCTTCGCTTTGCACTTGCATCTGGAGCGGAAGCGCTATAAGATTCGTCAAACGAATCATGCAAACCTCCATCTCCAATCCGCCCACTGCCGCGCCCGCGCCGCCCCTTCGCCTGCGCATGGGAGGGCTGGGCAAGCTCTGCGTGGCCATTCAGGCCGCCTCGCCGGCCGAGCTGATCGAGCGCGCCACGGCAGCTCTGGGCGACTCCAAATTCCTCGAACTGCGCCTCGACTCGCTGCCCAAACCCGCCGCCGCGCTACCCAAAATCGCCGAGTTCCTCGCCGCGCACCGCGACGCAACGGCCATCGCCACCTGCCGCCGCAAGGAAAATAGCGGCAACTTCACCGGCTCCCTGAAGGCGGAGCTGGAGCTGCTTGCCGAAGCCGCCGAGGCCGGCTGTCAGATCGTTGATCTGGAGGTGGAGTCCGCCGAGGAGGCCGCGCCCCGCCAGTTCGACCAGCTCCGCGCAAGGCTGCGCGAGGCGGGAACGGCGCTGCTGGTCAGCTTTCACGACTTCTCCCGCACCAAAAACCTGGAGCAGGCCGCCCACCGCATCGAGGCCTTCCGCCCGGATTTCATTAAAGTCGTCTCCACCGCCAAAACCCTCTCTGACAACCTCGCCGTCCTCAAGCTCATCGCCGACCGCTCGCTCTCGGCGCGCGTCGTGGGCATCGCCATGGGCGAAGAAGGGCTGGTCAGCCGCGTCCTCTCGCTGCGCGCCGGGGCGGCCTTCACCTTCGCATCTTTTTCGGATGGAACCGAGACCGCGCCCGGCCAAGTCACCACCCGCACTTTGCGCGACCTCTATCGCGCCGAGCAGCTCGACCACGCCTCGCGCATCTACGGCGTCGCCGGCAACCCCATCCACCACTCCCTCTCGCCGCTGATGCAGAACACCGCCTTCCGCCGCGAAGGGGTCAACGCCGTGCTGCTGCCACTCAAGGTGCATAAGCTGGACGACCTGCTGAAGCTGGTGCGCGAGCTGCCGCTGGCCGGCCTGGCCATCACCATGCCCCTCAAGCAGGAGATTCTGCCCCACCTGACCAACCCCATTCTTGCGAATTCCGCCCCGCTCACCCACCGCATCGGCGCCTGCAACACGCTGCGCATTACCGCCGAGGGCAAGCTGATCGGCTTCAACACAGATGTAGACGGCGTCATCCGCCCGCTGGAAAAGCGCTTGCGGCTCAAAGGCGCGCGCATCGCCGTCCTGGGTGCGGGAGGCGCGGCGCGGGCCGCCGTCTTTGGTCTGGTCGATCAGGGCGCGGAGGTCTTCATCGTCAACCGCACGCACGAAAACGCCGTTGCCCTGGCCAAGGAGTCCAAGGCCCGCGCCCTCAAGCACGAGCAATTCGCCAAAGCGCAGTTTGACGTACTCATCAACTCCACCCCCTGCGGCATGGCCGGCTCCAAGACGCCGCTGCCCATCGCGGAAAACGAACTCAACGCCGGCCTGGTCTTCGACTTGGTCTACAACCCGCTGGAGACGCCGCTGCTCAAGCTGGCCAAGTCGCGCGGGATTCCCGTCATCACCGGCCTGGAGATGTTCGTCCAGCAAGGCGCCCGCCAGTTCGAAATCTGGACCGGCAAGCCCGCCCCGGAAGCCGAGATGGCGCGGGTGGTGGAGCTGGAGCTGCGTCGGCGGGGGTGAGATTCGCTATTTATCAGATCAAAAAATCTGGATCTGGAATACCCGGCAGGATGATATGGCAGTCAGCCAATTTTTGACAAGAAATGTCATTGGCGCTACATTGACATCAGAGGATTTTGGCTTGCAAACCATGAATATATCGCTTCCTGGCCCCATGAAACAGTATGTGGATGAGCAGGTAACGCTAGGGGAATATAGCAGCGCAAGCGAGTATATGCGCCAGTTGGTGCGCGCCGATCAAAAGCGCCACGCACGGGAGCAGTTTGAGCAGACATTGCTGGCGTCGCTCTCGGAAGGCGAGGCCGAGGAGGCCACTCCGGAATTCTGGAGTACGCTCCGCGCTGAATTCGACAAGCGATCCAAAGCCCGTCAGACGGTCCAGGCAGCCTGAGATGCCGGAAGTCTTTGTTCGCGCCCGCGCTCGCAGGGATATCCTGTCAAACGCAGAATATCTTGAAGAACATGGCGGCGAAGAGACAGCTCAGCGCTTTTTGGATGCAACTCAAAGCACATTCGATGTGCTGGCGAAGATGCCTAAACTCGGCGTCTTGTGCGCTTTTCATCGGCCCGCCCTACGCCGGATTCGCCGCTGGCCGGTGAAAGGCTTTGAGAATTGGTTGATTTTCTATATGCCGAGGCGCGATGGGGTTGAAATCGTTCATCTTATTCACGGAGCGCGCGACATTGAGAGTTTGCTCGACGGTTAGTTGGGTACATGGCTGGTTGGAATGAAGGAGACGGTAGTCGGGTTCGTGGTCTTCCCCCTTGCCCAAGGATCGCGCCAAGGATGGGACACCGGTCTCTCGCCGATTGAGATAGGATAGGAGTCAGGGAAGCATCCAGGGAGGCTGAAATGACGACCATCCAACTCGAATTGCCCGATCAATTGGCGCAGGAGGCAGAGCGCGCCGGTTTGTTGTCAGCGCCTGCGCTGGAGGAGTGGCTGCGCAAGCAGTTGAAGACGCAAGCCTTTTCCCAGTTGTGCGCCGCCATGGATCGCATGGCCGCCGTGGATACGGACGAGGACTTTTCGCCGGAAGCGATGGCCGAAGAGGTCCGGGCCGTGCGAGCGGAACGGCGCGCGCGCCAGAAAGTTGCATAGACCATGCGATGCGTCCTGGACACGAACATCGTGCTGTCCGGATTTCTCTGGAATGGAAGCCCGCACCAGCTATGGATGGCGGCGCAAAAAGGCGCAGTTGAGTTGTTCACAAGTGAGGCGCTGATAGACGAATTGCAGGACGTGCTCTCTCGCCCTAAATGCACAAAGCGACTTCGGGAAATCGGTCTTTCCGCCGACGGGCTTCTGAATCTGTATGCAGTAGTTGCATCCTTGTTCGATCCGGTAACCGTGCCACGCATCGCTCCCGACCCGGACGACGATGTGGTGATCGGCACGGCGATGGCGGCGAAGGCAGATTTCATCGTGACCGGAGACAAGCCTTTTCTTTCAGTCGAGGTCTTCGAGAGCGGACGCATTGTTTCCGTCGGCGAGGCTTTGGAAGCCATTGCCCAGAGCGTATCCCCCAATAAGCAGTAGGGCGGATTGAGTGCAGACTGGTCGGCGATTATGGATTTGTTGTATGATCTCCATTGGGTAGGATTCAATCCTACTCTATGGAGGCGAGTTCATGCGTTCTACGCGCCAATTGAGCATCACCCTGCCCAATGAAATGGCTGAGATGGTTCGTGCCCGAGTCGAGTCCGGCGAATATGCCTCCGAAAGCGAGATCATCCGCGACGGACTGCGGGCTTTGGAGATGCGCAACCAAGCTCTTGAAGCATGGTTGCGGAAAGATGTAGCCGCAGCCTACGATGCCATGAAAGCCGATCCCTCTCGCGCGCGGTCAGCAAACCAGGTGCGCGCATCGCTGGCGGAGGTGTACAAGTCCGCTCTCCGTGTGGGATGATGTACAGCGTCATCTACGCTCCGGAAGCAGAAGCGCAACTGCTCGCTCTCTTTTTCCATATTGCCGCCGCAGCCTCTCCCGAGATTGCCGCCCGCTACACCGATGCGATCGTAGAGCAATGCGAGAGCCTGAAAACCTTTCCGATGCGTGGCGCCCGGCGGGATGATATTCGCCCCGGCCTGCGTGTCTTCGGCTTCCGGCGTCGTGTCAGCATCACCTTTGAAATTACCGGCGAAGTCGTAACCATCCTCGGCATTTTTTACGGCGGACAAAACTTCGAGACCGCCTTCAGCGAGTAAACTGACAATACCATGGGAATTGGTATCGTTCTAATCTTCTATGCGATTACTCTTACCATCGCTGCCTCGGTGGGTGCTGTCGTCTTTGGGGTAGTGAGCTATCTTCTGACCAGGTACTCAGGATCGCAGCGTAAAAGGGCTATTCTCGCATCGATACTGTTTCCGTATCTCTGCGTTGCATTTGCGGGTGGATGGTTCGTCGCGTATGCCGTCATCAACCATACTGTATTCCACCGCGATCCGGGCTTAGGTGACTCGTGGGAAACGCCACTTCCTAATGGCTATGCACTCCTGATGATTGATACGACCGATCAGGGCACTGTATACAATCCCAAGACGCAATCCGGCGATGGAGTGGTTGTTGGAAGAGATGACGCAGTATTTGGAGTTCGTCAATTACAGGTTTCAAACCATCTTATTTTTGGTGCACGCGACGAAGGATATTTTAGTCGAATCGGTCAGGATTCGAATTTTGTTAATGCTTACTTTGAACTGGATACGGTCAAGCACACACATACTGAATTCAAATCCCTCGATGAACTCCAACAGAGAGTCGCTGGCGAGGGTGTTTCACTTAAACTCCGTACGTTTTCTTCAGTCTTCAACGATTACAGAAACACCTGGTTCGACTACTTGGCTGGGCTGATTCTGTTGCTCGTTCCAACGGTGGGTCTGCTGGCGTTGGTACGCCGGATATGGAGATTGCGACAGGCCGCTCATGCAGCTGGCGAATGGCCCATGTCCAATAGTATTACCACATAAATCCGGGTGCCCCAGGTCCGGATTTTCGGACCTGGGAGTCCACGAACCTCAACCCGCCAGCGCCAAAATCCTATCCATCCGTGCCAACTCCTCGGCGCTAAAGCCGAGCCTGCTCAACGCAGGATCAAACAAGGCGGGTGCCCCAGGTCCGGATTTTCGGACCTGGGAAACCACAAACCTCATGCGAGCGAATAGCGAGCTATTCGCTCGCATAGCAAATGCCTACCGCGCGCATTCAATCTGCAGAGAAATCCAGCGGCTCAGGCTAATGCCCTCGATGGCCGCGTGCAGTGCGGCTTTGCGGTGCAGTTCAGGTTCGGTGCGCAGCAGAATCTTTCCGTTGAAGGGGCGGTCGGGCTGCTGGCCGCTCTCGAGGCAAAGCTCCAGATAGCTGTCGATGCTCTCGCGGAAGGAGCGCTCCAGTTCCGCGGCCGTTTCTCCCTCGAAATGAATCACATCCCGCAACCCCGCAACCGTGCCGGAAAAAGTCTTCTCTTCCGGATTGAAGTCGATCGGGCCGGCGCATAACCCTTGTATTCCATCATGGCTTCACCCCCGCGTGGATGAGGAATTGGCGAAAAAACTACCGCCCCTTTTTCTTCCCCGTCTTGGCGTTCTTGGGCTGGGACTCCGGCAGGTGGCTGACGGGAATCGGCGCCATGTCCGGGCCGATGCGCTTGGCGCGGGTGTCATCCATCTCGTAGGTGATGGTGCGCAAAGCGGCCGGTCGGGTAACGCCGGTCTCCGTATCGGCGCTGAGGTTGGGACCGTTGGCGATCTGGAAGCTGAAGGTCGGCGCTTTTCCGCCCTCCCCGGGCGCCACGCGCATCGGCAGATAGCCCTGGATCGGATGCAGCCGGAAGGCCGTCTCATAGCGATGATGGCGCACGCTCCATGTGTAGACCCGCACCTGATCGAAATCGAAGGGCAGGCCGGCCTTGGGCGGGCTGAGCAGGGTCACGTACTGCGGAACCATGTGGCCGGGCAACTCGGAGTCGGGGTCCAGAACCTTGTTGAAGATATAGGCGCCCACGTAGCGCTGCCCCTCGGCAAAGGTGCCGATCTCGTCGGGTACATCCACATCCATGCGCCCCGCCAGCAGCCATCCGGCGTGGCCCTGGCCGTCGCGCACCAGCCACCAATCCTCCAGGACCGGCGGCTCCGGCTCCGGCAAGTTGAGAGGTTGAGCGGCCGCCGGGGCAGCCGGTTTGGCCGGGGCTTTCGCAGCCGCACCGGCCGGCTTGGGCGTCTGTGGGCGGGCAGTTTGCGCAGCGCCGGGCGCCACCTTGGGCGCCGTGGCGCGCTCCAGCAGTTGCACCTTGGCGTTGGCTGCCAGCAGATAAAACTTTTCCGCCTCGCGGCCCGGCGTCAGGTGCAGGTAAATGTCGTCGCGCACCACGCCGGTGGCCACCACCGGATCGTCTTTGTGCTGCGTGCCTACCTGCTCAAAGGCCTGGAAAGCCTTGGCGTCAATCACCGCCCGCTCTTCAATCCAGCCAATCTCGTTCTTCTGGGTTTTCACCTTGAGGAAGCGCCGCCCGTGCTCCAGAACCTCCAGCGGCTGGCCGTTGCTCACCTCGGCCACGCGATTGGAGACAGCGGCCACGCGATCATGCAGGTACATCTGCCGCGCGGAGACGTACACCGTGTCGTGATGCTCTTGGCGGAAGCGGTTGCAGCCGGAGGCGAGCGTCAGGGCGCACACCACCATCAGCGCAAGATCGAGAGCCTTCAAGCGCCGCGCGAAAGAGTCGGATCGGTTGGAATATAGCGTATGCACAGCCTGTGGCAGTCACCTTGAGGATAGCAGAACAGGGATCAGGGAACAGGGATCAGGGGTCAGGAAATTTGCCGCGCACCACGGCCTGCGCTCCGATCAGAAAATCCGTGAGGATGCGGCGGGGCAATTCGCCTGTTTTATCCAGTCTGCGCCTCACATAACTTTGATAGCCAACTCCGGCAGCCCGCCAGACAGCTTCCTCGAAGCGCCAGTCAACCTCGATGCCGCCCACGGCAAAGAATTCGTCAAGAATCGCCTGTGTTCTGGAGGGAAGGCCGAGCAATTCCGCATAGACCGGGCCTGAAACCACGATCCTTCCCGATTTTCTGAACTTGTTGAGCGCGGCTTGCGCGCGATCGCCGAATTTCAACTCTTGATTCAGTACGGAGACGATCAGATTTGTATCAAGCGAGACTGTCGTCAAATTCATCGTAGCCTCGCAGTTCACGCATATACGCCAATACGCCTTCCCGGCCTGGAGCAATTCCGGGAACGCCAATCCCGCGCCATTTCTCAAAGGGGTTTTCGTCCGTGTCGCGCACCACGCGAATGCTGCCTTCCTGCTGCTCGAAGCGGATGGTGTCGCCCGATTTGACGCCCAGCGAGCGGCGAATCTCCACCGGAACGGTGATCTGCCCCTTGCTGGTCACCTTGGCGCGGAAGCTCTGCGCGGGAATGGGTTTTGCGGCAGTAGCCATGGCGGTCGCCTCCTTACCTTTTTCAGTTTTCTCCTTACCTGATAGGCTCGCCGGAAAAGCTACGGAGGCATTCTACCGCCGGTGATAAAACGGCAGCACAATCAGCAGCGCGAAGCCGATGGCCGCGGCGAGAGCAAGGATGAGCAACCCATAGAGCAGCGTCAGGCTCGGCCCTTCTCCAGGGGCTTTCTCTGGATTCCTGCTGTGCTCACTCATACTTGAGCGACTCCACCGGGTCCATCTGCGCGGCGCGGGTGGCGGGGATGGTGCCGAAGATGACGCCGACCCCGGTTGCCGCGGCAAGCGCAATGACCACCGACCAAGGCGAGATCGGCACCACATAGTCGGTGAAGAGGCGCACGGCCAGCGGCGCGGCCAGTCCAACGACCGTGCCCACCACGCCGCCAATGAGCGAGATGATGATCGCCTCGGCCAGGAACTGGTACTTGATCTCGCGGTAGGTGGCGCCCAGGGCCTTGCGAATGCCGATCTCCCGCGTCCGCGAGCGCACCGTGGCCAGCATGATATTCATGATGCCCACCCCGCCCACCGCCAGCGTCACCGCCGAAACAGCCACCAGCATCAGCATGATGTAGGTCATGATCTGGTCGGCCATCGTCAGAACCTCCTTCATCGTTTGCGCATGGTACACGGAGTTGGGCCGGTGGCGGGCGCGCACTATGCGCTCAATATCCTTGGCCGCCTCCGGTACCTCGTCCATCGAGCGCATGGAGAAGTAAATTTGGTTCACCGTCTCCGTTCCGGTGAAGTAGCGGGCCACCGTGTAAGGAATCAGGATCGTCTGATCTTCAATCTCGGAGATGCCGAAGTCGCCCATGCCGCTCTCCCGGAAGACGCCGATGATGGTGAAGGGAATGCCGCTGATCTCGAAGTTCTGCCCAACCGCCGCATCGTCGCTGCCGAAGCGCTGGCGGGCAAAAAGCTGAGTCACCACGGCGCATTTGATGTGCGCTTCGTCATCGGTCTCATCCAGAAACCGGCCCACCGGGACGATCAGGTTGCGGATGTTCTGATACTGCGGGTCGACGCCCAGCACCAGCGTGTCCTTGCTGACGCCGCCGCCAAAGTTGATGCGGTCGTGCATGGTCAAAATGGGTGAAGAGTATTGCACGCCGGGAACCTGCGCCAGCACTGCCTTTTCATCGTCGCGGGTCAGGTAGTCGTCGTAAAGGACCCGCTCGGATGCGGTTGAGCCGCCGCCGGAGTATTCCAGCTCCACCGAGTTGGTCTCCACCTTCTGAATCGATTCCATGACGAACTGCCTGCCGGTCAGGCCGATGGTCACCACCAGAATCACCGAGGCGGTGCCGATCACCATGCCCAGCGCCGTCAGCGCAAAACGCACTTTGTTGGACCGGAAGCTGTCCGCGGCCAGCTTCAGTATCTCGCTCAGCACCATGGTGCGACGGGCGCTCAGCAGAGTCTCTTGAAATGTGTGGCGGCGGTCCTGATCGTTCGGCTGCATAGATATAGATTACAGGGACCAAGGGACCAGGGACTAGGGACCGAACGATTAGTCCCCGTTCTTGACTCCCAAATTTCTCAGTCCCTTGGTCCCTGGTCCCTAGTCCCTTGGTCTCTTGGTCCCTGCAAAAAACAACCCCGGCCGAAGCCGGGGCTGCTGTTGAACGGGGAATGAGCGGACTACGCCTTGGCGGCGACGGCCCGGCCGACTTCCTTCAGGCGGGCGGCCTTGCCGCGCAATGCACGCAGATAGAAGAGCTTGGCGCGGCGAACCTTGTAGCTGCGCACCTTCTCAATCTTGTCGATGACCTTGGAATTGAACGGGAAGATGCGCTCCACGCCCTGGCCAAAGCTCATCTTGCGCACGGTAAACGTGCCCTGGGGCCCTTTGTTGATGGCGATGACCAAGCCCTCGAAGGCCTGCAAGCGTTCCTTGTCGCCTTCCTTGATCTTCACTTGGACGCGAACCTGGTCGCCGGGGACGAACTCAGGCAGATCGGTGCGCTTGAGCTTATCCGCCAAACGCTGCATTACGGGATGAATAGACATGGCTTCTTCCTGCTCTTGGACTC
>CAYVGW010000046.1:0-26302 GCA_964450895.1 uncultured Occallatibacter sp.
CGCTGTCATATAATCAACCTCCCGGTCGGCTGTAACGTGGACCTCCTGGTCCACGCCAGACGATATACTCAACCTCGACGATGATTCTCATATTTGGAACGATCTTTGCGGGGCTGATGGGGCTGGCTTTCGGCAGCTTTCTCAACGTCTGCCTGAGCCGCTGGCCGGAGGGCGAGAGCATCGTTCGCCCCGGCTCCCATTGCCGCCAGTGCGGGCGCACGCTGGCCTGGTGGGAGAATCTGCCGCTGCTCAGTTGGCTGGCCTTGCGCGGCCGCTGCCGCACCTGCCGCGCCTGGATCGGATGGCGCTACCCGCTGGTGGAGCTTTCGGTGGGAGTGCTGTGGGTTCTCAACACTTGGAAATTTATTTTCGCCATTCGATTTCTCACCTTTTCGTGGCTAGCCCTTCCTGTGGCCATCGTCTGTTTTCTAGGTCCATTTACATTTCTTTGGCTACTCGTGGCACTTGCAGCACTCGATGCCGAAAACCTATGGCTGCCCGACAAATTAACCCTGCCGGGTGCTTTGGGTGGAGTCTTTGTTGCTGCTATTTATCGCTATTTTTTCGAAGGCAGTATCATCACCCCGATAACTTTCGCGAATTTTTTATTTTCATCTTTAATGCAGCACTTTTGGCTGAATCGTTTCCTTTCGATCCTCGCCGCCGCCGGCCTGATCCTGCTCATCCGCTGGATTTACTGGCTGATTCGCCGCCGCGAGGGCATGGGCCTGGGCGACGCCAAGCTGATGGCTCTGCTGGCTGCGTGGCTCGGACTGCCGCAGGCGTTGCTCGCCTTTGTGGTCGGGGTGATGCTCGGCGCGCTGGGCGCGATGGTCGTGCTGGCAGTTCCAAAGGCGCGGCGGGAGTCAGAGAGTTGGGCCGCCAGCAAGCTGCCGCTGGGCACATTCCTGTGCATTGGCGGCATCGTTAGCAGCCTCTGGGGACAGCCGATTCTGGACGCCTATCTGCGCTGGGCCGGGTTGTGAGATTTGAAAGGGCACGACTCATCGAACAGGTTGCAAATTGTTGATTTCATTTAATTTAGAGTTTTAGGCGGATTTCGCGCCGTCCCTACGGGACTCCGATTGAATGTTGTGGGCGCTCACCCCGCGTTGAAACGCGGGGCTAATCACCACTGCGCCTACGGCGCGGGCTACCGCCACTTGGTGAGTGGGCGAGACGGGATGCAGGGATGGGTGCCTACGGCGCGGGCTAGCGCCACTTGGTGAGTGGGCGAGACGCTGACTGGATTGGATGCAGGGATGGGAGCCTACGGCGCGGGCGAGGACGCCCGCGCTACAGCCGGTCTGGAGACCGGCGCTACGCTGCCGTTGCCACTCCGGATGTGATAATAAAACAGGCTATGAACTCCAGAATTCTGCTGTCTTTCCTTCTTGCACTCGCCTGCGCCTTGCCCGGCCGCGCCGATCACCTGGATCGCGTGATGAACAAGTCCGCCGCGCCGCTTCCCGTGGTGGACATCGAGGATGACAGCCACTTGGTCGTCGGCCATCTTTTTATTGCGCCGGGCGAAACCATGCTGCTGGACTCGCAGCAGAACCCGGCCGGAGGCGCAGGCTACTACCAGGCGCTGCCGGAGCAGGATTACCTGCTGATGATCCCCTCCAAGTTGCAGCCGCCGCATCTGGGCGGCGATGGCTGCCCCTGCTCGCTGCACATGGACAAGATCGGCTGGAACCGCCAGGGCGCGGTCACCGTCATCGGCGGGCTCAAGCCATTTTTGGAGACCACCTCCGGCCTCAAGATTCCTATCGTCTCCGATGTGCAGCGGCTCAATCTGGCCGATGGAAAGCTCAACTTCAAGCTGCAGGGCCACGGCGAGTACTGGGTGCTGACCCGCTATGGGCAGGTGGTGGAGACCGGCGGGCCGTGGGGCGTGTGGGAACTGACGGTCTTTCTTCTCACCCGCGTGCTTCCGTATGTGGTGCTGGTGGTTGTGGCCGTCTCCATCGCCGGCGCGATTCGCCTGATGCGCGCGGATAGCCATCCCGACAAGTCCTTCCTGGAATTGATGCCGTTGAGCCTGGCGCTTCTGGCGCAGAGGTTGAAGAATCTGCGCGGCATGAGCGAGCCGGAGGAGGATTAGGATGATTGAAGCTGCTAGTGTTTAGACAACATGAATTGGGTTTGAATCATCGGCAAGTGCGGGCGAGGACGCCCGCACGACAGCCGGTCTGGAGACCGGCGCTACATTACAAAAAAGCAGGCCGGAGCTTTCACCCGGGCCTGCTTTTTCTGATCCCTGATCCCTGTTCCCTGATCCCTGTTCGCTGTTCCCTGCTTCTACGGCACAAAGACCTTCAGCCGCACGTGCCACTTGGTGGTCTGGCCGGGCTTCAGCGTCACCATCTCGGTGTTCATTCCGCCCCACACCTTGCTGAAGGGGTCGGCGAAGTTGTACTGGTGCTCGATGGCGGCAAAGCTGGCCGTGGGCGGCGCGTACATCTGGATGGTCTTGATCTCCGGCGAGAGGCCTTCAATCTTCAGGCCGTAGTTGGCCTTCGGATCAATGATCTGCACGGTCACCGCGCCGTCCTTCCAGGCGAGGTGGCTCCAGTTGTCGTCATAGTAGTTCTGGCCCAGCGCCGCGCCGCCGGGAGCGCTCAGGTCGAAGCGCGTTCCTTTCACCGGGAGCAGCTTGCCGGTGGGATAGACGTTGGTGTAGTTGTCCAGCTCGGCGGTCGTGGAGCCGGGAATTTCGATTTTCACCTGGCTGCGGTCGCCGGAGGGGAAGTTGAAGTAGGGGTGCCAGGCCAGGGCCATCGGCTCGGCCTCCTTGCCCACGTTCATGGCGGACATGGTGGCGTCAACCGAGTCGGCGGTGAGGGTGATGGTGATGGCCAGCTCGGTGCTGGAGAGCCAGTGGCCGCCGAAGTCGCCGCAATGCAGAATGCCGGTGACCTGCTGGCCGCCCTCGACCGGCTTGATGCTGATCTCGTCGGTCTTGGCGGTCAGGATCAGGCCGTGCATGGCGTGGATGTCGCCGCCCGGCTGGCGTCCGTTGTTGGCCGGCAGGCTGAGCGTGTGGCCCTCCCATTCGGTGGTCAGGGTCTTGGTGTCGGCCGAGAGCTTGCCGCGAATCCGGTTCGGGTAGGGCGTCAGGAAGGCCGTGCCCAGCCGGTAAGCCAGGTTGCCGTAGCTGTCGTCGTCCACATCGAGGATCTTCTTGGCCTCGTCCAGCGTCTTGGGCATCAGCACATCCACGCTGCCCTTGCCGGGGAAGTTGGCGGTGATCTGGATGATCTCCATGGCGCGGCCCGGCGCAAGGGTAATGCTGGTGAACTCCGGCTTGGTCTTGCTGACTGCGGCGCGAGTGAGCGTAATGACCTTCTGGCCGCCGATCTCGGTTACATTTTGAGCCAGGCCAACGAGGGACGAACCCGCCGCCACGCCCAGCATGGATACTGCGCAAAGAAAGAGATTCATCTGCAACCATCCCTGAAAGTGCAAGAATTTTCCGCAATCCGCTCCGCGCCGGGGCAATTGCACGACGCCAGAAAACGGTTTCCGGAGGCAGCACAATTCTACGCCAAAGGGCCTGTCCTTGGCCCGCGGCGATTTTTCCGGTCCGCCATTTGAACCTATTTCGGCGTCCAGCAGGCCAAAGCGTGGACCGGGAGGTCCACGCCACAGCCGGCCGGGAGGCCGGCGCTACAAATTCATGCTCTGGGGGACAGCGTAGGCGATGGAAGATAAAAGGGGGCGGATGCGCGGAAAAATTTGCGGACGGCGAGCATCCTTTGGGGCAGACGTGGGAAACTGTTAGAGGTACTGTGCGCGATTGGCAGATTGAATGTTTAGTATCCCACCCTAGCCGCAAGTACAAAAACGCGGCGAGGGTGGGGCACCCGGCCTTTGCCACAGTTTGAGGAAATGGAAAACCATGGCTCAAGAAAATTCATTCGACATCGTCAGCAAGGTGGAGATTCAAGAGGTCCGCAACGCCATCGACCAGGCGCTCAAAGAGATCAAGCAGCGCTTTGACCTGAAGGACTCGCACGCCGAGGTCAAGCTGGCCGACGGCGACAAGGAGATTCAACTGGCCTGCGACGGCGAGTACCACCTGGAGGCCGTCAAGGAGATTCTCGGCCAGAAGCTGGTCAAGCGCGGCGTCTCGCTGAAGAACCTGGTCTACGGCAAGCTGGAGCCAGCGCTGGGCAAGAGCGTGCGCCAGAAGATCACCCTCCAGCAGGGCATCCCCATCGAAAAGGCCAAGGAGATCGTCAAGCTGGTCAAGGAGTCGAAGAAGAAGGCGCAGGCCAGCATCCAGGGCGACACGGTGCGCGTCACCAGCAAGGACCGCGACGAGCTGCAAGGGATCATTGCCCTCTTGCGCGGCAAGGATCTGGGCGTGGAGCTGACGTTTACGAATTACCGGACGAACTAACCGATACTCACGATTACGAAATATTCCACCTTCGGCGAAAGAGGTATTGAAATGTTTGAGCCTGTCCTATCTCCACATTTTGGAATTCTATGGAAGAAAGCCCTGCGAAGGTTGGTTGGCTACCTTGTGTTTCCTGTGGATGTGATCTGTATGTATTACTTTCCTTGGTGGAAGCTAGGTGTTCTCACAATCGCCGTTTGTCTTTTACTTTTTCTTACTCGACCTCGTCACGGCGAAGAACAAGATTTGTAACAGGGCACGACTTTAGTCGTGCCGCCAGATGGCCCATAGAAATCCGGGCTTTAGCCCCTGAGGGAATGAAACGATGGATGCTACACCATTGTCAACCAAAGAGTACAAATTGACATCATTGAGAAATCGAGTAACCTATCGTGTAGGCAAAGCAGTTGCGATGAGTTTAATTATTGGGTTCATCGCCGGATGGAATGCTGGATTCTGTTTGTTTTATCTCATCTCAAGCGTTGATTTTATTGAAGAATCTTTTTCGAAAAGCTATAAAAAACGTGGCTTTGGATTTTCTCTGATTTCACTGGTTTGCGTTCTAGTGTTTTCATTTCTAATTTATGTTTTGGTTTTCATGCTTTTTCATAGCAACAAGGAGATTGCTTCATTTGTGGCTTGGTTTGGTCTTTTGATCGGAAGTAGTTCCATGGATGTTGTTGATTCTTTCAAGAAATCGAAAGATGCCCTTAAACTCGTGTAGCATCGAAATTCGGCGCTGAATTGATAGATACAAATATGCTGATCGAGCGGGCGGAGACCGGAGAATTTTTGAGCACACTGGCGATAGCGACGGCAAAAGAGGTCTTCGAGCTGCTGCGGGACGATCTCGTGGCAATCGAGCAGGAGCTGGGGCGCGACGCGGCCTCCGGCGTCAGCACCATCACCGAGATCGCCGAGTATCTGAGGGGCGGCGGCGGCAAGCGCATCCGGCCGACGCTGCTGCTGCTCAGCTCGCACGCGCTGGGCTTTACCGGACAGAGCGCCATCCGGCTGGGCGCGGTGGTGGAGATGGTTCACTCCGCCACGCTGGTGCACGACGATATCATCGACGGCGCGAATATCCGCCGCGGCCGCCCCTCGGCCAACACCACATGGGGCAACGAGAAGTGCGTACTGGCAGGCGACTGGCTCTATATGCAGGCCTTCAATGTGGCGCTCAAGGAGAAGAGCCTGCGCGTGCTGGAGCTGCTGATCGGCCTGACGCAGCAGATGGTCGAGGGCGAGCTGCTGCAGATTCAAAAGCTGGGCCGCGCGGTGAGCGAGGCCGAGTACTACGACCTGATCTATCGCAAGACGGCTTGCCTGTTTTCGGTTTCGATGCAACTGGGCGCGGTGCTGGCGGGGGCGGATGAGACGGTGGAGGCGAGCCTGGGCGTTTATGGGCGGACTGTCGGGCTGGCCTTCCAGATAGTGGACGATGTGCTTGACCTTACGGCCAGCGAAGAGGTTCTGGGCAAGCCGGTGGCCAGCGACCTGCGCGAGGGCAAGGCGACGCTGGCTGTGATTCACTCGATGGACCACGGCACCGCCGCAGACCGCCGCACCATTCAGCGCGTCTTGAACGACCGCAGCTTTGAGAATGTAAGCCGGGAGAAGATCAGAGAGATTCTCACCCGCAACGGGTCTGTTGAATATGCCATGGGCGTGGCCGACCGCTATGCCGAACAGAGCCGTCTGGCGCTGGCCCAGTTGCCCGATTCCGAGTACAAGCGCGCCCTGCTCTGGGTACCGGATTTCGTGGTGGCGCGGGAGAAGTAGCTGCAAGCGAAGCTGCCTCCAGCATCGCGTCTCTCAAAGCTGAATCGCGTCCTGATGGGCGCGGACAAAGTCGAAGAGCTGGCCGGCGATGTCTTCACTCACGCCGGAGTAGAGGCCGTCGCATTCTTCGAGCTGCTCGTCCCGCTCCTCATTTTCGGATTCCAGGGCCTCGTCGATGGCCTCGGGCGAAAAATCCTCAAGGCCGAGAGCGTTGATGGCTCCGCTGGCGATGTGCGCGGCTTCCGGGCAGCCGATGAGGAGCAGGGAATTCACAAGGATCGCGGTATACTGGCCCGACGCATTGCCGAAGAACTGGGCGAATCCGCCGTTGTTCACCTCGCGCTCCAGAGCCTCGACGGCAAGGACGATGCGCTCCTCGTCGGAGAGATCGTGTTCGCCGGCATCCGCCACCTTCTGGTTCAGGGCCTCTTCCAGCGCCGCCAGCAGCGAGTCGATGCGATATTCGCCGGCCATGGCGATCAGTTCTTCGATAGTCTCTCCTGAGTAACCATCAAGCCATTTGAGGTCCGCCATCTTTCCCATCCCTCTTATCTCTGTTGAAATCCTCTTCCAGCAATGAATCATAGCGCAGCCCGCCCCCGGCCCGGAACGATAGAATCTAGCTCAGGCCGCCCCGCAGCCGGGCAGGCCTTGGAGGAGCGGTTCGCATGGGTTATCAGGTTCTAGCCAGGAAGTACCGTCCGCAGCGCTTTGCCGACGTGGCGGGGCAGGATCACGTGACGCGGACGCTGATGAACGCGCTCTCGCAGAACCGCATTGCGCATGGGTATATCTTCAGCGGCCATCGGGGCATCGGCAAGACGACGATTGCCCGCATTGTGGCGCAAGCGCTGAACTGCCAGGCGGAGATCGGCTCGGCGCAGCGGCCCACGCCGGAGCCGTGCGGGGTGTGCGACTCGTGCGTGGAGATTCGCCAGGGCAACGCGACCGACGTGATCGAAATCGACGCGGCCACCAATCGCGGCATTGACGAGATTCGCGAGCTGAGAGACGCCGCCCGTTATGCGCCCTCGCGCGACCGCTACAAGATTTACATCCTCGACGAGGCGCACCAGATCACCGACGCGGCCTTCAACGCGCTGCTCAAGACCCTCGAAGAGCCGCCGGCGCACGTCATCTTCATGATGGCCACCACGCAGCCGGAGGATATTCCGCAGACCATCCGCTCGCGCTGCCAGCACTTCAGCTTTCACGCCGTCAAATTCGACGACATTCTGGCGCAGTTGCGCATGATTGCCGGCAACGAAGAAGTGGTGGCCGAAGACGCCGCGCTGGCCTTGCTGGCCGAGGCGGGCGATGGCTCGATGCGCGACGCGCTCTCGATCATGGACCAGGCGATTGCCTCCGCGCCCACCGAGGAGGGCCGCGCGGTGCTTTCGGCGGCGCAGATTCGCGAGCTGATGGGTTCGGTGCCGAATGCCGTCTTCGAGCGGCTGCTGGAGGCTGTGGCCGCCGGCCAAAGCGCGGAGCTGATGGAGCAGTTGAATCTGCTGGTGAACGCGGGCCACAGCCCGTCGTCGCTGGCGCGGCAGATGGTGCGCTATTTGCGCAATACGCTGATGGCCAAGATCGGCGGCGAGCAGACCGAACTGCTGCAGATCAGCGGCGATGAGCGGGCGCGCGCGGCGCGGACGGCGCTGCTGTTTACCGAGGAAGAGATTACCCGCAATTTGCAGATTGTGCTGCGCACCTTTGACGATCTGAATTATCGCCAGGAGCAGCGCTTTCATCTGGAGCTGGGGCTGCTCAAGCTGATTCACGCGCAGCGGTTGCTGCCGCTGGAGGAGTTGCTGAGTGGCGTGGCGGCGGGGGGCGGCTTTCGCTCGACTGGAGCTAGCTCCGCTCCTTCTTCCGCGCCACGGCCAGCGGCTGGCCCTTCGCGTCCGGCTGCGCCCGCGGCTCCGGTTGCTCCGGCTGCGCCGCCGCCGCTTTCGCCCTTTGGACCAGCGGGCGGGGGGTGGGGATCGAAGTTGGCCTCCGGCGCACAGGCTGGCTCGGCGGCTGCGCCAGTGGCGACGATGGAGCGGCCTGCGCCAGCGCCGGTCAGCGCGTTCCAGGGGACTACGCCTTTCCCTGCCGCGCCGGCTTCCGCATCCGGCTTTGCTTCGGGATTTTCAGCGGGCGAGTCGATGACCGAAGGCGCGCTGGCCAAGGCGCCGCAGGCAGCGGTTGCGCCCACCAGCCTGCCGAGCACCAGTCTGCCGAGTGTGGACGCGATCCGCCACGCCGTGGGCTGCGCGCTGGTCGAGGGCGGGCACGTTTCGGCGGCGCAGTTGCTGGGCGCGGGCGTGTGGGCGATGGACGGCGCCAGTCTGCGCATCGAGGTCGCCATGGGCAAAAAGATGCTGGCCTTGACAGTGAATGCCGCGGCGGAGAAGATTATTCGCCAGGAGCTGCAACGGCTGGGCGCGCCGGCCCGCTTTCTGGTGGTTCCCGGCGAGGGGGCTGCCTCCAGCGCGCCCGCGCCGATGGCCGCGCCAATCGCGGGCAGCATTCAGGAGGCCGCGCTGGCCCATCCGCTGGTGCAGCGAGCACGGGAGATTTTTAAGGCTGAGGTGCGCAGCGTGGTGGATCTGCGGCAGAAGTAAGTGTCCACAACATTAACAACAGACTATTCTGCAACTTGAACAATGGTAGGGAATCATGCTGACAAAACTGGTCATTCGAAATTTCAAGCGTTTTGAGGATGTGGAGATTCCTCTGTCGAGTCCCGTTGTCTTCATCGGCCCCAACAACTCCGGTAAAACGACCGCTCTTCAGGCTTTTGCGCTGTGGGATTTGGGCTTGCGGCGATTGAGGGAAAAACGAGGTGCGGAAGTGCCTGAAAAGCGCCCGGGCGTGAACATTAATCGACGCGACCTATTTGTTCCTGGTGATGATTCCAAGCAGTTGTGGCGCAAGTTGCACGTGCGCGATGTTCAAAGATTGAACGGAAAGCAAGAAACTAAGAACATTCGAATCGATATTCTTGTTGGTGGGAATACGAATGGCAAGGAGTGGGAATGCGGATTGGAATTTGATTTCTCAAATTCTGAGTCATTTGCTTGCCGTTCTTTAAGAACGGAAGAGAGCAAGCAGCCTGCCCGGATGCCGATACCAGATGAGGCGAGTGCCGTAGAAATCGCATTTTTGCCTCCCATGTCCGGCGTAAGTTCTACAGAAACTCGCCTCGACAGTGGCGCAATCAATGTCAGGCTGGGGGATGGCCGAACTGCCGAAGTGTTGCGCAATCTGTGCTATGAACTTTCCAACAAGAAAGACAATGAGGGAAATCTGTCGGCTTGGACGAAGTTAGTTTCCCATATCAAAGACCTTTTCAAAGTAACGCTGGACGTTCCTGAATACATTCCAGAACGCGGGGAACTCCAAATGACCTATTGGGACGAAAATGGGATTTGTTTGGACCTGTCTTGCTCTGGACGCGGGTTACAGCAGACGCTTCTGCTTTTGGCTTATCTTGCCCTACACCCAGGAGCAGTTCTTCTCCTTGATGAACCCGACGCTCATCTCGAAATCTTGAGGCAGAGGGAGATATATCTGAAACTCAGGGAGTCCGCGCGTGAAAGCGGCAGCCAACTCATAGTGGCTAGCCATTCCGAGGAAGTCTTAAACCAAGCAGCAAGCATGGACGATGGCAGCGTTGTTGCGTTTCTCGGAAAGCCCCATCGCATCCCAAGCAACAGTACTACGGCAGTGAAAAAGGCATTGAATAGTGTACGGTACGATCAGTATTACCTTGCCGAGCAGGTTGGTTGGGTTCTTTACCTCGAAGATCATACAGACTTGAGCATCCTCAAAGCATTTGCTGAAAAACTGAACCACCCGGCGAAAGATGTTCTTCGTTCGCCGTTTCAGGTTCCGATCGGGAACATACCATCCAAAGGGCGCGAGCATTTCTATGCTCTTCGTGAGGCCAAGCCGGATTTAGTGGCATTTCTGTTGGTCGATAGCGATGTTTCTGACCTTCAAAAGGGGCCATCCCTTGTTGAAATGAAGTGGGAGCGTCATGAAATTGAAAACTATATTTGCCAGCCCGCGACTCTGGAATCCTTTGCGAGGGAGATTGGCGCACAAGTTGCTGGGGGGCCACTCCTGGAGGAATCATCAATAGGTGCCGCGGTCACAGCCATGCGTGAAGCTGTGCGGGACCGCGTAATACCTGCTGCATTCAGGAATTTGAGTGATCCCTGGTGGAGAACAGTGAAGGCGAGTGACGAGTTTCTGGATTTGGTCTTTCCAGATTTTTACAAACGGATTGAACAGTACATGGAAATGAGAAAGGCTGACTACTACCGCTTGGTGCCTCATGTTCCTGATAATCTTGTTGCGGATGAAATCCGGCTTGCTCTTGACCGGATTGTCGAGGTTGCGGGAAGGGCCAACCCTGCAACGGAATAGCCTTTCCAGCATTTTGATTGGAAGTTTCGCGTATAGATAGGAGAACAGGACATGATCAATCCGCTCAAGATCGGTGAAATGCTTTCGCAGGCCAACCAGATGCAGGAAGAGATGCAGCGCAAACTCGCCGCAACGGTGGTCGAGGGAACCAGCGGCGGCGGGGCTGTGACCGCGACCATGAACGGCAAGAAGCAGTTGCTCAAGCTGCGCATTGAGCCGGCGGCGGTGGTTGGTCTCAGCGGCGAAAAGCCCGACGTGGAAATGCTAGAAGACCTTATAGTGGCCGCGGTGAACGACGCCGGACGCAAGGCGGAGGAGGCAATGCAGTCCAGCGTGAAGGGGATGCTGGGCGGGCTGAATCTTCCGGGGCTGGGGTGAGAGGTTCGTTGCGATGAGAACGAAAAGCAACCGCAGGTCCTTCGACTCCGTTTGTCGCCCAGCCACCCCAACGGACAAAGATCGTCCGCCGGGGACCCCGGTCGCGCGACAAACTCCGCTCAGGATGACAGAGTATTGGGTGAGATGACAGAGTGTTGGGTGGGATGACAGAGTGTTGGGTGGGATGACAGAGTGTTGGGAAATCGTTTCGCAGGTTAGCTTCCGCTTCGCGGAAATCGCGAGTTAGCGAGTTGGCGGCCGATTCTTCCAGCGGTGATTCGCATTGGCGATTCGGTTTGCTCAGGATGACAGAGGAGGGCGCATGGAGGATAGATCAATGCTCAATGCAATGAATCGCAGAAACTTCTTGCAGCTTGGCTTGACGGCGGGCGCGGCGGCTGTGCTGCCCCGCGCGATGAGCGCGCAAAATACGCAGGCCGCCTCGGTGGCCAAACACGCGGCCCAGGCGCAAACAGATGCTGCCGCGATGCCGATCAAAACAACAAAACTCTACGACAATGTTTTTCTGCTCCAAGGGCAGGGCGGCAACATGGCGCTCCAGACCGGCGCGGAGGGCTGTATTCTGATCGATTCCAGCTTTGCTCCGGCGGTTCCGCGCATCCGCGAGGCCATCGCCGCGCTGAGCAAGGACGCGCCTTTCCTGCTCATCAATACGCACTGGCACCCGGACCACACCGGCGGCAACGAGGGCTTGCACACGGCGGGATTTACCATTGCCGCGCATCAGAACACGCGCAAGCGGCTCGCCGCGCCGCAAGTGATGAAGATGTTTCACGAGACTCAGCCCGCCGCTCCGGCCGGGGCCTGGCCCGCGATCACTTTTGACGACGCGATGAACCTCTATCACAACGGCGATAGGCTCGACCTGGTTCATTTTGCACCGGCGCACACCGACACGGACATTTCGATTCACTTCCACAAGGCCGATGTGCTGCACCTGGGCGACATCTGGTTCAACGGCTTTTATCCGTTCATCGACGAGGGCACGGGCGGCAACATCGGCGGTATGATTCGCGCCTGTGAGAAGGCTTTGGCCGTGGCGGGCAGCGCGACGAAGATGATTCCCGGCCATGGGCCGCTGGGGACCAAGGCGGAGTTCCAGAAGTATCACGATATGCTGGCCACGGTGCGCGACAAGGTGGCCGCGCTGAAGAAGGCCGGAGCCAGCGAGCAGGAGGCAGTGGCCAAGAAACCGACGGCGCAGTTCGACGCCGCGATGGGCGCAGGCATGATGAGCGGCGATCAGTTCACCGGGATTGTGTATCGGACGCTGTAGGGTTTGTGGACTCCCACCCTAGCCGCAAAAACAAGAACGCGGCGAGGGTGGGGCACCCAGGGTTCGTGGACTCCGAGAAACGAGTGTTCATCGTATCCCCGGTCTCAAAATCGAGACCGGGGGCACCCAGCATTTGTGGCTGATTCAAAAGAGTCTTTTAACTGAGAACTAACAACTGAGAACTGTTTCTGGAGGCGCAATCCGTGACCCGCTATGCCGAGCCGATGGCGCGGCTGATTGAAGAGTTGAAGAAGCTGCCTGGGGTGGGGACGAAGAGCGCCCAGCGCTTCGCCTTTCATATCCTGCGCGCGACCGACGAAGATGCGGCGGCGCTGGCCGAGGCGGTGCGCGGTCTCAAGGCCAACTTGCGCCTCTGCTCGGTCTGCAATAACGTTACCGATGTCGATCCCTGCGCCTACTGCGCCAATCCGGGGCGGAATCACCGGCTGATCTGCGTGGTGGAGGAGGCGACGAACATTGGCGTGGTGGAGCGGGCAAAATCGTCCGGGGGCGGCTACCAGGGCGTCTATCATGTGCTGCACGGCACGCTTTCGCCGCTGCATGGAGTGGGTCCGGATCAGTTGCGCACGCAGACGCTGCTCGCGCGCGTGGAACGGGGCGAGGTGGATGAGGTGATTCTGGCCACCAGTCCCACGCTGGAGGGCGAGGCGACGGCGCACTGGCTGGCGACGGCCCTGCGCGGCTCGCGGGTGAGGATCACGCGCATCGCCACGGGCGTGCCGGCCGGCAGCGACATTGAATACGCCGATGAGGTGACGATGGCGCGGGCGATGGAAGGGCGGCGGGATGTTTAGCCGGCGGTGTGGACCGGGAGGTCCACGCTACAGCCGGTCAGGAGACCGGCGCTACAATTTTCGAGCTGCATTGATTGAGCCAGGGAGAAATCTAGTATGCATATTGTTTTTGCATCGTCGGAGTGCGTGCCGTTTGCCAAGACCGGCGGGTTGGCGGATGTAGTCGGGGCGCTGGGTCCGGAGTTGGTCAAGCTGGGGCACTCGGTCACCGTCTATCTGCCGCTGTATGCCGGCGTGCGGCGGCAGTTGGCCGGCGAGCTGAACTACGCGGTTCGTTCCATCACCATTCCCTTTCAGCACTACAACCGCTTCGCGGGCATTGTGGACGGCGGCAAGCCGGGCGGAGTGCAGATGTACTTTGTCGATTGCCCGGAGATGTTTGAGCGTGAGGCGCTGTACGGCACGGCGGCGGGCGATTATGCGGACAACGCCGAGCGCTTCGGGCTTTATTGCCGCGCGGTGATCGAGGCAACCAAGCTGCTGGGCGTGCCGGAGATCTTTCATGTGCATGACTGGCAGGCGGCGCTGATTCCGGTCTATCTGCGCACGACGTATGCCGCTGACCCGCTGCTCAAGCGCGCCGCGTCGGTCATCACAATTCATAATGCCGCCTACCAAGGCGCCTTTCCGCCGCAGACGACCGAGCAACTGCTCTTTCCGTGGGAGATCTTCCGGCTGGACCGGCTGGAGCAGCATGACCGCTTCAACTTCCTCAAGGGCGGGCTGGTCTACGCGGATCTATTGACGACGGTGAGCCGCAAATATGCCGAGGAGATTCAGACGGCGGAGTTCGGCGAGGGGCTGGACGGCGTGCTGCGGGGGCGCGCCGGCGACCTGCGCGGGATTCTGAATGGCGTGGATTATGGGCTGTGGAATCCGATGACGGACACGCATCTGGCAGAGCGGTATACGCCGGAGGATTTGACCGGGAAGCAGGTGTGCCGTGCGGAGTTGCTGCGCGAGTTTGGGCTGAAGAATATCGGCAAGGCGACGCCGGTGATCGGCATTGTCTCGCGCTTTGCCACGCAAAAAGGCTTCGACCTGGTGGAGGAGATCGCCGGGCGGCTCTCGGAGATGGATGTAGCCGTGGTGGCGCTGGGTTCGGGCGAGCCGCGCTATGAGAAGTTCTTCCGCGATTGGGCTTACTGGAACCGCGCGAATGTGGGCGTGCGGATCGGCTACGACAACGCGCTCTCGCACAAGATCGAGGCGGGGTCGGATATTTTCCTGATGCCGTCGCTCTACGAGCCGTGCGGGCTGAATCAGATTTATTCGCTGAAGTACGGCGCCGTGCCGGTGGTGCGCGCGACCGGGGGCCTGGACGACACCATCGAGGAGTGGAACCCGGAGCAGGGCAGCGGGACGGGCTTCAAATTCCAGGGAAAGAGCGGCGGGGCACTCATGGCTGCGCTGGAGCGGGCGCTCACGGCCTTCGCCGACAAGGATGGCTGGCAGAGGCTGATGCTCAACGGCATGGCGCGGAATTATGGCTGGGAGCAGCCGGCGCGGGAGTACGTTGCAGCGTATGAGGAGGCGGTCAGGCGAAGATCATGAGAAAACCATAAAATAGTGAATAATTTCTAAATTCGTCAATATTTCCATGAATAATCGTGCTATATTGTCCTTATGCGGAGGTTTTCACTTCGCAAGGGGGCAATATGGCTTCAACCGCTGTTTTAATTGATGTTTCCTGCGCCGTCGAGGTCTT
This sequence comes from uncultured Occallatibacter sp., assembly GCA_964450895.1. GTDB lineage: Bacteria > Acidobacteriota > Terriglobia > Terriglobales > Acidobacteriaceae > Telmatobacter. The sequence goes on from CAYVGW010000046.1 coordinate 14,808, forward strand.
TCTTGCGGCTGCGCTTCTTCATAAGGAGCAGCCGGAACGGGCCGATTTCACGATTCAGGAGATTGTGAACCGGGCCGCCAGGGAAAACATCACCGGCGAGATACGCTCCGGCATCAACGTCCACGCCTCGCAGCACTGCGTGGCGAATAAAGCGCCGAATCCGGCCAAGCACCGGATGCTCTTCGCCACAGGGAAGCACACACGACGGCTCTTGCTTCCTGGCGACGAGGTTCATCCGGAGCGGACAGGCAAGATATTTCCGGAGGCAAGTGAATTCCCGGAGGAATATCTGCCGCTACTGGAGTGGGCGAAGGAGCGATATGAAAAAGCGCGCGGGGGAGCGGGTAGGACGGCCGGCAAGGTTGACGAGTGGGACTGCCCAAAGGGGAGTTATTCTTATTTTTCAGACCTGGCAGCCGAAGAGCAGAAAGTGTCTCCCCGGTATTTGGAGGAGCTATTGCAGGCGCGTGGCATTGGAGCCGAGATGGCTGCCGGGATTGATCCGGACGACTACCTGCGTGAGTTGCGCGAGGGATGGGAATGAGCCGGATATTTCTTGATTCCAATCTCTTCATTTATCACCTGGAGGATCTTGGAGAGCGAGGAGAGCGGGCTAACTTCATCTTCGAGCGGATCTCCCATCGCAGGGACACGATTCTGACTTCTGCACTGACATTGGGAGAGGTGCTTGTGAAGCCCATTCGAACGGGCAATCGCGCGATGGAAGTCAGGTACCGGGAGCTGCTGCGGGAGCCGAAAGTCAATGTGCTGCCATTCGACAGGGCAGCCGGAGAGGCATTTGCGAGAATCCGCCGGCAACGGACAATCAAATCGCCAGATGCCATTCAATTGGCGACCGCGGCCAGCGCGGGCTGCGATATGTTCATTACGAACGATGATCGATTGTCGGAAGAGTATGTGTCAGGAATCCATTTCATCGTCTCCATGTTCAAAGCGCCTCTCTGATCAGAGGACGATGTGTTGATTCATGAAACGGGCGTTCGCGGTTAGAGCGCCCTTTTTCTTGCTTGCCGCGCGTCGCCGGATGCAAAATGCGATACGGAGGATTAGAGTGGAGTTAGCCGCTTGAGTTTTATAAGCGCTGAATCGGAAAGTGTGAGAGAGATGCCGGAAACAATTGATGGGTTCCATGGGAGCGAGCCGCCGCGCCGCGGACGCTGGGGATTGCTGATTTTCATTGCAATTGTTGCGGTGATCTTTCTGGGCGGCCGGACCGCGCTTTCGTTCTGGGTGGACCTGCTGTGGTTCAACTCGCTCGGCTACGGCGAGGTCTTCTGGAAGGCGCGCGGGCTGGAGTGGGGCATCTTCGCGGGTTTTTTTGCGCTGACGTTTTTGATTTTGATGGCGGTGTTTTTTGCGCTTAGGCACGCGCATCAGGACGACCTGCCCGCGGACCATACAATCTATGTCGGCGGGCAGCCGGTGAAGCTATCGATCAAGCCGGTGCTGCGCGTGATCTCCATCGGCGGCTCGCTGGTGATTTCGTTCATCACCGGCGGCGCGATGGCCGCGGAGTGGCAGACGCTGGCGCTATGGTGGTGTGCGCCGCACGGGGCGGCGGGCGCGGGCGATCCGGTCTTCGCCAGGCCGCTGGAGTTTTATCTTTTCACTTTGCCGGCGTGGCAGTTGATCCTCGGCTGGCTGCTTTCGCTGAGCGTCATCAGTTGCGTGGCCGCCGTGGTTTTCCTGCTGGTTTCCGGCAGTTCGCGCGCGCTTACAGGCCGCGCCAGCTTGAGCGAGCTGCCGTGGCGCGGGATTTCCGTTGCGGTTGGATTTCTGCTGATGATTGTCGCCGGGCGCGTCTATCTGGGGCGCTTCGCGCTGCTCTTCGAGCATCATACAATTTTTGATGGAGTTACTTATTCGGACGCGCATGTCAGCCTGACGGGAATGCTGGTGGTGTGCGCGGCGCTCGTGCTGGGCGCGGCGATTGCCATCCTGGGCGGATTGATTCGGCCGCGCGGGCGCTGGCTGATCGCCTCTGTTCTTCCGGCCATGCTCTGTTATATTGGCGTGGGCGTGGTGAGCTGGTATGTGACCAGCTTTGTGGTCAAGCCGAATGAGCTGGTGCGCGAGCAGCCATACATCGCCAATAACATCGAGATGACGCGCAAGGCGTATGGTCTGGATAGCTTTGCGCAGCGCCAGTTTCCCGCCGAGACAACCGTGGACGCCACCGATCCGGCCAATAATCAGGCCACTCTCACTAACATTCGCCTGTGGGATTGGCACGCGCTGCAAGATACATTGCGGCAGATGCAGGAGATTCGCACTTACTACGATTTTCCGGATATTGACATAGACCGCTATAACATCAACGGACAGATGCGCGAGGTCATGCTGGCGGCGCGCGAGCTGGATGCGGACAAGCTGCCGGAGAGCAGCCGCAACTGGATCAATGATAAGTTGATCTACACGCACGGCTACGGCCTGACGATGAATACCGTGAATGGATTCACGCCGGAGGGCAGGCCAAGTTTACTATTGAGTAATATGCCGGTGCAGAGTACGGTTCCCGGCTTGAATGTAACTCGTCCGGAGATTTATTTCGGCCAGCGGACGAACACGGATGTCTATGTGAAGACGCATCAGCAGGAGTTCAACTTTCCGGAGGGCGACAGCAATAATCTAACTTCCTATCAAGGCACGGGCGGCATCGAGCTGGGCGGATTCCCGCGGCGGCTGCTGATTGCCTTCGACCGCGGCGACATCTCCAAGCTGCCCTTCAGCGACGATGTAACTTCCGAGAGCCGTTTGCTGATGCGGCGCACGATTCGCGAACGCGTGACGGCGCTGGCGCCGTTTCTCACTTATGATAATGACCCGTACCTGGTATTGGGCGAGGATGGGCGGCTTAGCTGGATTCTGGATGCCTTCACGCAGTCCGATAGTTATCCTTACTCGACGCATTACACGGTGGATGGACAGCCGCTGAATTATATGCGCAACAGCGTCAAGGTGGTTGTTGATGCCTATGATGGAACGACGGCGTTTTATGTCTTCGATCCGCAAGACCCGATTCTGGCGGCGTTTCGCGGCATTTTTCCAAGTTTATTCAAGAATGCGGCGGATATGCCTGCCGGGCTGCGCAAGCATGTGCGCTACCCGGAGTTATTGCTCAAGCTGCAAGCCGAGGTTTACGGACTCTATCACATGACCAACCCGGAGGTCTTCTATAACCGCGAGGACTTATGGACGGTGGCCTCGGAGGTTGGCCTGGGAGGGGACGGGACGCAGCAGACGCAGGCCATGGAGCCTAACTTCGTGCTGATGAAATTGCCCGGAGAGAGCAGCGTCGAGTTTGTGGAGATACTGCCCTTCACGCCGGCCAATCGCAATAACTTGATTGGCTGGATTGCGGGTCGCTCGGACGGCGACCATTATGGGGGTTCGATTGTCTATGACTTTCCCAAGACCAAGCAGGTGGATGGGCCGATGCAGATCGAAGCGCGCATCGACCAGAATGCGCAGTTATCCGGGCAGCTCACTCTGTGGAATCAGCAAGGCTCGCATGTGCGGCGGGGAACGCTGCTGGTGATTCCTTCGGGGCGCGCGCTGCTCTATGCCGAGCCGATCTATCTGCAAGCCAACCAAAGCCCGATGCCGGAACTGCGGCTGGTGGTGCTGGCGCTGCAAGACAAACTGGCCTACGGGCCGACCTTCGAGGCGGCGCTCTCGTCGTTGTTCGGCGGAAATATCTCTTCGCTGAGCGCGGCTGAAACCACAACCGCTCCGGCAGCAGCGGCGGGCGCAGCGGCTCCGGCCCAGGATTTGAATGCGCTGATTCAGTCGGCCAGCCGGGACTTTGACGATTATCAGCGGCTGACGGCTGGGGGCAAAATGGCCGAGGCTGGAGCAAAGCTGGAGGAGTTGAAGCAGGTGATTGGAAAGCTGGGGGCGCGGGCAAAGTAGCTTCGTGTTTCATGGATTTCCCGTTTTTCGGAGCGATCCGGCCTAAAAAAACATCTTTACAGGCCGAAAGTGTGTCTAATCGAATGAAGCGCCTGATTACGGATTGGTTTTTGTTCATGGGCGGTTGAAGACGATAAGATAGAACTCTCCCCCGGCGGCGTCAGCGGCGGAGAAATCAGGGGTGGGGGCCGGCGGCAAGCCTCCACAAATAGCTGCTCGGAGCCTGCGCGTTTCCCAGGGCTTTGGCGGCGCGGTTCAAAAAGGGAGGCGCGCGCGGGTTGAGTCGAGGCCGGCAAGCGGGGTCCCCGGCGACTGGTCTTCGTCGCTGGGGCGCCAAGTGAAGCGGACGGCTGCTCCCGCCGATAGCCACTATCAGGGGGACCACAATGTTCGAACGCTATACGGAAAAGGCGCGGCGCGTCATCTTTTTTGCGCGATATGAGGCCAGCCAGTTTGGCTCGCCGTACATCGAGACCGAGCACCTGCTGCTGGGCCTGCTGCGCGAGGACAAGGCGCTCACCAACCGCTTCCTGCGCTCGCACGCCTCGGTGGACTCGATCCGCAAGCAGATTGAAACCCACACCACCATCCGCGAAAAAGTCTCCACCAGCGTGGATTTGCCGCTCTCCAACGAGTGCAAGCGGGTGCTGGCCTACGCGGCGGAAGAGGCCGAGCGGCTGGGCCACAAGCACATCGGGACCGAGCACTTGCTCCTGGGCCTCTTGCGCGAGGAAAAATGCTTTGCCGCCGAAATCCTCCAGGAGCGCGGCCTCAAGCTGGCGCAGATTCGCGAGGAACTGGGCCGCGTCACCCAGGAAAAAGCGCAGCCGCCGCAGCAGCAGCGCCCGCGTGAGTCCAGTCTTCTGGCCGAGTTCAGCCGCGATCTGACCCAGGCGGCCACCGACGGCCAGCTCGATCCGCTCGTCGGCCGCGACGGCGAACTGGAGCGCGTCATTCAGATTCTCTGCCGCCGCACCAAAAACAATCCCGTCCTGATCGGCGAACCCGGCGTGGGCAAGACGGCCATCGTCGAGGGCCTCGCCCAGCGCATCGCCGACGGCGAAGTCCCCAGTTTCCTGGCCGAAAAGCGTGTCCTCGGCCTTGATCTCTCGCTCATTGTCGCCGGCACCAAGTACCGCGGCCAGTTCGAGGAACGCCTCAAGCTGATCATGAAAGAGCTGATGGAAAATCAAAACTCCATCATCTTTATCGACGAGCTGCACACCCTGGTTGGCGCGGGTTCCGCTGAAGGCTCGCTGGACGCCGCCAACATTCTCAAGCCGGCCCTCAGCCGCGGCGAATTGCAGTGCATCGGCGCCACCACGCCGGCCGAGTTCCGCAAATCCATCGAGAAGGACCGCTCCCTCGAGCGCCGCTTCCAGGCCGTCAAAGTGCCCCCGCCCAACGAGGCCGACGCCATCAAGATCATCCATGGCATCAAAGATCGCTATGAGAAGTTTCACGCCGTCAGCTACACCGACGCAGCCATCGAGTTCGCCGTCTCCCACGCCAACCGGTACATTCCAGACCGCTTCCTGCCGGACAAGGCCATCGATCTGATCGACGAGGCGGGGGCGCGCGTCAAGCTGCGCCAGACCTCGCTGCCGGAAGAGATCACCGAGGTGCAGAAGCGCATCAAGTTCATCGTCCATCGGATGGATTCGGCCATCGCCAACCACGAGTTCGAGAAGGCCCGCTTCTACTCCGACGAGGAGCGCAAGGAGCGCGAGACGCTGCGCGGCCTGCGCGACAAGTATCATCTGGACGACTCGGCTGCCGGCATCGTGGGCCGCGAGGACATCGAGGACGTGGTCAGCCGCTGGACGGGCGTGCCCATCAACAGCATCAAGGAAGAAGAGACGCAAAAGCTCCTCCGCGTCGAAGAGGAGCTGCACAAGCGCATCATCAGCCAGGAAAAGGCCATCAGCGCCCTGGCTCGCGCCATCCGCCGCTCGCGCGCCGGACTCAAAAGCCCCTCGCGGCCCATCGGCAGCTTCCTCTTCCTCGGGCCTACCGGCGTCGGCAAAACTGAGGTCGCCCGCACTCTGGCGCACTTCCTCTTCGGCAACGACAAGGCGCTCATTCGCTTCGATATGTCGGAGTTCATGGAGCCGCATTCGGTGGCCAAGCTGATCGGCTCGCCTCCGGGCTACGTCGGCTACGGCGACGGCGGCCAGCTCACCGAGCGCGTCAAGCGTTCGCCCTATTCGATCATCCTGCTCGACGAGATCGAGAAGGCCCATCCCGACGTCTTCAACATTTTGTTGCAAGTCTTCGAGGACGGCCAATTGACCGACGGCCTGGGCAACACCGTCGATTTCAAGAACACCATCCTCATCATGACCTCGAATATCGGGGCCAAGTATCTGGTGAAGGAGAAGAAGAATATCGGCTTTGCCAGCGACAGCGAGGACCGGATCAATCAGGATGTCGAAAAACAGGTGATGGGCGAGGTCAAGCGGGCCTTCAACCCCGAATTCCTCAACCGCATCGATGAAACCATCCTCTTCCAGTCGCTCTCGGACGGCGACCTGCTGCAGATCGTCGAGCTGCTCGTTCAGCAGTTGAATGCCAACCTGGCGCAGAAGTCCATCACCATTTCGGTCAACGAGGAGGCCAAGCGCTGGATTCTGGACAAGACGCTGACGGACCGCAGCTACGGCGCCCGCCCCTTGCGCCGCGCGCTGCAGCGCTACGTCGAAGACCCTTTGAGCGAAGCCCTGATCGGCGGCCAAATCAACGCCCGCCCGGCCTTCCTCGAAGTCTACCTGGACCTCAACCAGCTCTTCTATCGCCCGCTCACCCCCGACGACATGGTTGCCGAAGAAAAACCCGCCGGCATTTTGCTCTACAGCAGCTAGTCCCGTCTTGAGCGGATCAACCCTCAAGCCCCCAGCCTTCAGGCTGGGGGCTTTTGCGTGGCATTCCTATTTCCTAATCCGTTGAGCCTCTTGCGAAATTGCATTCGGAGGGACGAGTTTTGGAGCGTTGGCGCTGAGGAAATCAACCGCGGCTTCACAGTTTCACAGTTTCACATGAAAAAAGGGGGGGGTGGGTGTTCGGCGCATTTTCAGCCCAAACGCTTTTGAAATAACCTTTGTTTACAAGGAGATAGATGAACAGGCGGGCGGGAAAAGCGTGTAAAAAACGTTGATTTTCTATCATTTTCCCGACCTTTTCCGGCAATTTTCGCCTCTTTTTGGGCTGTTTTTGATGAATTTTGCGTATGAACCTAAAAACGGCAGTTGAAGAGTGGCGGGAACGGTCAACTACATCCAACGTAAATGTGTTGCAGACACGGAGGATTTCACCGTTTGGGTGAAGTGCGGAGCAGTTCGGAATTCCACCAGAACACGCTTTGGCCGTTCTGCAAGAACCTTCAAGGAGCGAGGCATTCGATAAAGCGTATGTGGAACAAAAGCAGCGAGTCAGCTTCCGCTTCGCGGAAATCGCGAGTTAGCGAGTTGGCGGCTGTGCATCGTATTTGCAAGTGAACGAGGCGAGCAGGGCCGCTCCCAACTGCCGTTTATAGGATGAATCCGGATCAAATGCTGCCGTGTAACGGAATTTCCTGGCTCATGGTTCTATTGTGCTCTTTGGGGATTAAATATACTGCATGACGCGGCTGAGAATTTTGCAAGAGGGTCGCCTGTAAACGATTCTACAGCGCGGCGAAAAAGATCCCCGCTCGCTCTGTATGTCCCGTTAGGCCTTGTCCCCTCATGCATTAGGGTCTGCGTATCAACCTAAAAACGGCAGTAGAAGCGTGGTTAGTAATGCCAACTGGATCAAACGAAAAGGCTTGCGCACGTTGATGATCTCTCCATTTTGGTGAAGTGCGGAGCAGCATCGGGTTCGTCCAACATTCCCCTATGCCGTTCTCCCATTCCTTGGAATGAACGCTATCGTCCAACGGAGTCCAAGTAAGACAAAAGCAGCAAGTCAGCTTCCGCTTCGCGGAAATAGCAGGTTAGCGAGTTGGCGGCAGTTCATCGTATTTGCAAGTTGAGGAGGCGAGCCGGACTGCTGCTAACTGCCGTTTTCAGGTTCAATGTTCCAATCGCCCAACCCGCGCTGAAGCGCGGGGTGGCCCCATTCGTTTTTCATCTGAAGCAAATTGCGCCGCCCTTGATTTGTCCGGTTGCAGTTCGCCCAACTTCACTGTATCTTCATGGTTGCGCGGGAGAACGAATTGATGAAAATCTGCAAGTTCTTTGCGGGGCTTCTGGTATCGGCGGCATTTGCCGCAAATTTGGCGGCGCAAACGCTGCCGTTCACGCACGTGGACGATTTCACGGGCAAGCCGCGGGTGATCGTCCTCAGCGACATCGGCAACGAGCCGGACGACCAGATGTCGCTGGTGCGGCTGCTGGTGTACTCGAATGAATTGGAGATCGAGGGGCTGATCGCCTCGACCTCGACCTGGCAGAAGACGGCCATCCATCCGGAGACGATGCGAATGCTGATTGAGGCTTACGGGCAGGCGCGGCCCAATCTGCTGCTGCACACCCAGGGTTGGCCGGAGAGGCAGGAGCTGCTCAGCCGGGTCTATGCAGGACAGCCCGGCTACGGGATGGCGGCCACCGGCGCAGGCAGAAGCTCCGACGGCGCGCGGGCGATTGTACGCGCGCTGGAGCGGGAGGATAGCCGACCGCTGTGGATTTGCATCTGGGGCGGCGCGAATACGCTGGCCCAGGCGCTGCTGGAGTTGCGGGCGAGCCGGCCGCCGGAGGAGGCAGCGCGGCTGGCGGGCAAGCTGCGAGTGTATTCCATCAGCGACCAGGACGACGCAGGCCCGTGGCTGCGGCGCGAGTTTCCCGGCCTGTTTTACATTGTGACGCCCTCGAGCCAGGATGGGAGCGAATACTACGATGCCACCTGGACGGGGATCAGCGGAGACGCCTACTACCGCAACGGCGAGGGAGCCAGCCCCAGCACCGTGAGCAACGCATGGCTGGAGGAGAAGATCCGCGCCAAAGGTCCGCTGGGCAAGGCATATCCGCGCTATCTGTTCATCATGGAGGGGGATACGCCTTCGTATCTGGGGCTGCTCGCCAACGGCCTCAATGCCTATCGCCGGCCCGATTGGGGCGGGTGGGGCGGGCGCTATGTCTTCCGCCAGCCGCATGGGGAGACGCATCCCATCTGGACGCAGGGCGGCGACGAGTTTTTTCGGGCGACTTCGCAGGATACCGTCCTTGGCGCGGACGGTCAGGAGCATACCTCCGACCAGGCGACGATCTGGCGCTGGCGCACGGCCTTTCAAGACGACTTTGCCGCCCGAATGACGTGGACGGTGTCGGACTTTGCTCACGCCTGCCATCGCCCGGCGCCGGTGGTGAATGGCCAGAGTGGCTCGGCCCCGATCGAGATAGACGTCAGCGCCGGCCAGTCCATCGCCCTCGACGCTTCCCTGTCCGGCGACCCAGACAAGCGCGGGTTGACCTACCAATGGTTCCACTACGCCGAGGCAGGCAGCGCGGACGGCAATCTGGCCGCGGTGACGCTTACGGGAGTTGCCACGCCCAAGGTCACTGTCAAAGCCGAAGCCCCATGCCGGCCCGCCTGGTTGCCGGGAGTGCCGTGCCAAGGCAGCGGCGTGGCGCACATCATCCTGGCAGTCAGCGGCACAGGGGTGGACGGAAGTCCGCCGATGACCGCCTACCGCCGCATCATTTTGCATGTGCATCCGGCCGGAGCGAACGAAGGGGCGACGCTTAAGCCGTAGGCAGTTCGTCGAAGACTGTCCAATCTTTCTCCCTGGGCTATTTTCGTCCCCTCCCTACGGGAGGAACCGAACTGCTTGCTCCTTGATTCCCCTCAATTAGAATTGCTGCCAGCTTGGGATGCATTCGACTCCGCCCAGGGCAATTGCATTTGAACTTCGCCTAACGCTCATCTTTGTCGCGATATTCATGCAGGCGGCTTATCGGAGGGAGCAGGGGCATTTATGCCCCTGAAGCGAGGCTTGGGCAGTCTGGCCTTTAGGCCCGGGGCTGAAGCCATGTGGTTTCAGGCGTAAATTCAGGGGCATAAATGCCCCTGCTCCCTCCAAATGGTTTCAAATGCGATTTCTCTGCGACTCCGCCGAATACCGCTGTGCAATCCGCCCCGCCAGCGCTTACAATGCTCAGAGAAACAACATGGCCAAGAAGAACGCACCAAGAGAACAGATTTTCGAGGTAGCCTGCCCGGATTGCGGAGCGATGCTCCAGATTGACGCGGCCACCGGGCTGGTGGTGAGCCATGCCGCGGCGCCACGCAAGCGGATCTTCGAGGATTTGGAGACGGCGGCCAAGGCGATGCGCGAGCAGGATGAGCGCAAGGAGTCCATCTTCCGTCAATCCGTCGAGGCGGAAAAGAACAAGGAAGACCTCTTCGAGAAGCGCTTTGCCGAGGCGCTGCGCAAGGCCAAGGACGCGCCCGAGGGCAAGCCCTTCCGCGAGTTCGATCTGGACTGACGCCGGCGGCGGGGCGTTCCTCCACAGGTTTGAAAAGCCGCCGGTTCTTGCTTGCGCTGGACGGGCGGTGTAGCGTAAGAATGATGTACGAATCCCGTGACTGCGGTCCGGGGCAAAAGGAGAAATACGATGGCAGTAGTCCCCCTTTCCAAGCCGGTGAGCGAACCTCCAGCCAAGCTGGAGTTAGTTGAGAATGAATGCATCAATTGGGTAGGCTTTGCGGCGGGTGGGAGCTTGGTTACCGCCGGATTGCTGCTTCTGGCCGGCAAGCAGAAGGCCGGCATGGTGGCCGCCGCCTCAGGCACGGCCCTGGCCCTGCTCGACCAGCAGGATACGCTGTACACCTGGTGGAATGAGCTGCCCACCTACATCGACCAGGTGCAGGGCGTACTGAGCAAGGTGCAGGACACGGTCAACGAAGTCGCCGTCAAGCGCGAGGCCCTGCGGCGGGTTCTGGCGCGGTAACGCGGAGCGCGGGGATCGGAAGACAAGCGCGGAGGCTGGTCATCCTTGCGGCTGGCATGGCGAGGAATATCCGTATGCGCTTGAGGATCCGCGCTCCTGAGTTTCCAGTGAAAATGACCTTTTTGAGGGGCTGAAAAGGCTATTTTTGAGGGAAACATGCCTGTTTGCGGCGAAAAATAGAGCAAAAATGCCGGGCCAGATATGACCAGGGCATTTCCATCCCTCAGGGGCTAAAGCCCATCCTTTATTTTGAGCCACTTGCGGCCCGACTAAAGTCGTGCCCTGGTTACAAAACCTACCTGAATTGAGTTTTTCCGCAGCATCTAAAGTCGTGCTCTTGTTACAAAACCTGATGAAATTGAGTTTTTCCGCAACCTGTGAAGTCGTGCCCTGGTTACAAAACATTTCAAGATTGAGTTTTTCCGCAACCTGTGAAGCCACGTTGATTACACGCGACTTACGGCACGGCTGAAGAGGTTGCGGAAAAAGGGATGAAATTGAGTGGAAACCCCGAAAGACATCCCGCAGGGGCTGAAGCCCATCCTTTATTATCAGCGTCTTGCGGCCCGACTAAAGTCGTGCCCTTGTTACAAAACCTACCTGAATTGAGTTTTTCCGCAGCATCTAAAGTCGTGC
>CAYVGW010000047.1:0-23229 GCA_964450895.1 uncultured Occallatibacter sp.
AGGTTCTCAAATCTGACATTGAACCTAGATGAAGGCTTCTCAACTGCTGTTTATACGATAATGCTTGCAGCGCTACCAGTTTTATGCCGGAAAAGCGGCCTTCTCTGCGGAGAATGGCCGTTTTTCTGTTTGCGCAAGGGAATCTGCCAATCCACTCATCGGTCAATTGGGCAAGGCCGCACGAGCAGCGTGGTCGCCGGGCATGTGGAAGCGGGCGGATTGGCGATTCAGATCGGCTGCCAGTTGCGAGAGTCCATGGCAGGCTGAGGCAGTTTGCTCTGCACCCGCGGCCGTGTGCTGCACAAATGCGGCCATGGCGTCCACGGTGGTATGGATTTGTCCGATCGCAGCGGATTGTTGCTGTGCAGCCGAGGCGATCTGGGTTGCTTGACGTCCTGATTCGTGGGCCAATTCGCGGATGCTGCCGAGGACGCTGCCGGTCGATTCGGTCTTGCGCACGCCGCCCTCGACCTGCTGTGCTCCGGTGTGCATGGCCTGGATGGTAGCTTCGGTCTCTTGCTGGATGGCGGTGACCATCTGGCTGACTTCGCCAGTGGCCGTGGTAGTGCGCTCGGCCAAACGGCGCACCTCGCCGGCGACAACCGCAAAGCCGCGTCCGTGTTCGCCGGCGCGCGCCGCCTCGATGGCCGCATTCAAGGCCAGCAGATTGGTCTGTTCCGCGATCTCCCGGATGGCGACGACGATGCGTCCGATCTGTTCGCTGTGCTGGCCGAGAGAATCGATACGTTCCTCGACCTGATTGGTAGCCTGGGCGATGCTTTGCACTTCCCGCAGGGTGGAAACGGTCTTATCCAGAGCCGTCTGCATGCGGACGAACTCCTCGGCTCCGTTGATCTCGACGGTGTTGCTGAGATCACAGCCGGCCAGCGCTTCCATGTGGCTGAGCACGCGGTTCATGCCGCGTGTCATCTCGCGGATAATGCTCCAGCCAAGCAGCGCAAGGCAGAGCAGCAGAACCACGGCCACGCCGATCATCTGCACGGTGCGCTGGTGAACCAACTGCTTGGCGGCGAGGTCGTTGGCCGCATCCCAGTCATTGGTCAGTTGCGTGATCTCATCCACGGCAGCGGCATCGCGGCGGTAAGCGGCTTCCATAGCGCCCTTGCGCGCCTGTTCGGCGGCCTGCACGTCCCCATTCGCAAGGGCGGGAAAGAAACTCTGCTCGGCAACGCTGTACCAGGCCTCGGTGGCGTCGTTGGACTCGCCGGCCACCAGGTCGCGCAGCCGGCCCTGCGGCAAAACCTGCAAATAGTGCTGGTGGCCGCTCTCGTAATCCTTGCGCGCCGCGCGAATCTGCTCGATGAACCCTTGCCGCTCAGAGGCGGTGGCGGCAATTCCGGCCTCAACGGCCAGCGAGTAGACCTTTTGCAGGGATTGAGGCGGGTTCTCGAAATCCGCTGCGACGGAGTTGGAGATGCGCTTCTGCTCGAAGAAATCCGATCCGACCTGAATCTGGCTGACGGTTAGAAAGGCGATTGCTGCAAAAATCGCCAGACCGGCGATACCTGCATTGCTGAGCAACAACAATTTCCTCTTCATGGACCAGTTGCGCATGATATCGTACTCTCCCCTTGTGATATAAGAAACGGCTTATCCTTCAGGCGGCAGGCGTCCGAACGGCAGAAACTCTCTATGGAGTTTGTCGGCGGACGCGCGGCAGCCTATGACGCCGCAAGGAGAAAAACTCGGAAGTGGACCTGTTTAGGATGGAATGTTCAGTTATGGGAATCCGCGCCTACAATTTATCCCAGAGAGAGAAACGGCTTCACGCATGAAACCGTAGCGCCGGCCTCCTGGCCGGCTGTCGCGTGGACCTCCCGGTCCACGCCGCACTCTGCACAAATAGGAAGAATGCTCTTGGCGCAACTTATGTTTCGACCGCATGATTTGGTAATGAATCATGGACAGGTGCGGGCGAGGACGCCCGCACGACAGCCGGTCTGGAGACCGGCGCTACATTGATGTAATTACCAAATCATGCGGCCAAGATCAGCCCGCATTGTAACGCGGGGATAATCACCATTGCGCCTGCGGCGCGGGCAACGGGCTGCTGCCGGCATCGAGCGCTTCTACTGATTGCCGGGCTTGCGTAGCGAGGCCTGGAGTTCTAGCACCTGCAACTGGACTTGCTTGATTTCAGTCAGCATCTCTACGCGGCTGCGATTGATCATGTGCTTCAAAATCTCGATTGCTCCGCAGGTAAACAGAACAATTACTGTGATCATGAAGCGGTGGCCATGGGGAGTTTCCGCAAAGCTCTCGCCCCGGTAGATAAAAACCATCAAGAGTGCAATCACATAGAGCCAAAAGGCTCGCACAAACCATTTTTCGATGCGCAGCCGGCGAGCTTTCTTAGCCAGCGCGGATTGCACTTCTTCTTTGTATTCGACCAAGCGTGACGGGTCGGGTAGATGCGCCAGCAATCGGTCGCGCAGAGTTTCATTTTGCTTGTCCATAACTTCCTCCACTCAGAATTTCCTTCATGGCTCGTTTTGCGTAATGGATGCGGGACTTCACTGTGCCTTCCGTGCACCCCACAACCGTTGCGATCTCGGCAACCGACAAGTCCTCCAGAAAATGCAGGACCAGAACCTCGCGGTGCTTGACGCCGATCAGCCCCAATGCCCGATGAATCTCCGCCGCGTCTTCTTCGGCGAACGACGACTCCTCGGCCTCCTGAAACTCCTCGAACTGAACCCGCTCGGCCTGTTCCCGCGCATAACTTTTGCGGATGCGATCCACCGCAATTCCATGCGTGATCGAGTACAGCCAGGAGCGCAGGCTGCCGGGGTCTTTCAACTTGCGAATGCCGCGGAAGACCTTGATCCAAACCTCTTGAAGCACGTCGAGCGCGCTGTCCGGATTGCCGGTGAGGCTGGCCGCGTAATAGAGCAAAGGACGCTCCATCACCGCGATCAGATCCTCGAATGCGCCCGCGTCGCCCGTCTGGCAGCGTAGCGCAAGCCACTCGAATTGTGCTCGATTTCCGTTTTCCATGGTCATTCGTACTATAAGTCGAAGGAAAACCGATTGCGGTTCAATCCAATCCTGTTTATTCTCCCTGCGAACCGCAATTTGTGCAAGATTTCTTAAAATAACTCGATAATCGTCTCACAAAAAATAGGAGTACTGCTATACTTGGATTGTGAAAGCGTCGGCTCCATCGCGTTTTGCGGAGATTTCCTGGGAGGGCGACTCTCGTCAGGTGGTCAGAGGCTGGCCCAAGCCGATTCGAGAGGATTTTGGCGTCGCCCTCGCGGAGATGCAGGAGGGAAGGCCAGCCGCATTGGCTGTTCGCCCCATGCCTTCCATCGCGCGGGGAGTTTTTGAACTCAAGGACGCGGACGAGCGCAAGTGGTACCGGATGATCTATCTCGCACGTGTGAAGGATACGATTTTTGTCCTGCACTGCTTCGAGAAAGATACAACAAAAACGGAGAAGCGCGATCTTGATACAGCATTGCGGCGCTGGAAGCTGGTTCAACTGCGATTGCGAAAGGAGTACAAGGATGAAAAACAAGGCAAGCGTGGAAGCAGTCCCCTGCCGGACGCGGGGAAGCGTGCTCGATGATCTCGGTTTCAGCCCTTCCGAAGCGCTGGAGATCAAGGTCAAGGCGGATATTTATCGCGATTTACTGGGGTACATCAAGGAAAAGGGCTACTCGCAGCAAGAACTGGGCGCGGCGCTGGGCATTCATCAGCCGGATGTGAGCAATCTGCTCAACGGCAAAGTCTCCCGCTTCAGAGTGGGCAAGCTGATCCAGTTTGCCGGAAAATTGAACCTTGAGGCGCAAGTGAAGCTCGTCCAACCGGGGAAGAAGCCCAGCAGATCTAAACTCGCTGAAGCCGCCGCTATCGCTTGATCTTCGCACCTTGAAATTCGTCCCGGTAGAACAGATTCAACACAGACAGAGATCCCAGCACACCAAAAAGACCACTCATTCAGAGTGGCCTTTTTGTCCTGCAATTCAGTTGTAATGCTACGCCGGCGACGGTGAACCCTCTGGGAAGCTGGGTCCGCTGCGGCTCTCCGGCTTGAGGACTTGCTGCACATCGGGACCGCCGATCTCCGAAGGCGTGGCGAGAGCGGAGCGCATCGGCGGCAGTTCCTTGCCGTCGATGAGCATCTTCACCTCTTCGGCGTCGATGGTTTCGCGCTCCAAGAGGGCGGCGGCGATGCGGTGCATGGCGTCGCCGTTGGTCTCGACCAGCCCGTGCGCCGATTGATAGGCCTCATCAATCAGGCGGCGGACTTCCAGGTCGATCTGGCGCGCCGTCTCTTCACTGAAGTCGCGGTGCTGGGAGATTTCGCGGCCCAGGAAGATCTGCTCCTCCTTCTTGCCGAAGGTGAGTGGACCCAGGCGGCTCATGCCGTACTCGCAGACCATGCGGCGGGCCAGATCCGTTGCGGTTTCAATGTCGCTGCCCGCGCCGGTGGACATCTGGTTGAGGAAGATCTCCTCGGCCACGCGTCCGCCATAGGCGATGGCCAGATTGGCTTCCAGGTACTCCTTGGTGTAGTTGTGCCGGTCGCCGGGCAGGAAGATGGTCACGCCCAACGCCATGCCGCGGGGAATGATGGTGACTTTGTGGATGGGGTCGGAGTGCTTGCGCATCAGCGAAACCAGCGCATGGCCGGCCTCGTGATAAGCGGTCACCCGCTTTTCTTCCTCGGTGAGCAGCATGGACTTGCGCTCGGCACCCATCAGCACCTTGTCCTTGGCCAGCTCGAAGTCGTACATGACGACCTGCTTGCGGTTCTGGCGGGCGGCGCTCAGGGCGGCTTCATTGACCATATTGGCCAGATCCGCGCCGCTGAAGCCCGGTGTGCCGCGGGCCAGCACATTCAGGTTGGTGTCGTCGGAGACGGGAACCTTCTTGACGTGAACGGCCAGAATCTCCTCGCGGCCACGCACGTCGGGCAGGCCCACCACCACGCGGCGGTCAAAGCGGCCGGGGCGCAGCAGGGCGGGGTCCAGCACATCGGGCCGGTTGGTGGCGGCCACCAGAATCACGCCGTCGTTGGATTCAAAGCCGTCCATCTCGACGAGGAGCTGATTGAGCGTCTGTTCGCGCTCATCATGCCCGCCGCCCAGGCCCGCGCCGCGATGGCGGCCCACGGCGTCGATTTCGTCGATGAAGATGATGCAAGGCGCGTTTTTCTTGCCCTGCTCAAAGAGATCGCGGACGCGGCTTGCGCCCACGCCGACAAACATCTCCACAAAATCCGAGCCGGAGATGGAGAAGAAGGGCACATTCGCCTCGCCGGCCACGGCCCGGGCCAGCAGCGTCTTGCCGGTTCCGGGAGGGCCGACGAGCAGCACGCCCTTGGGAATGCGTCCGCCGAGCTTCTGGAACTTGGCCGGCTCCTTCAGGTACTCGATGATCTCCTTCAGCTCTTCCTTGGCCTCATCCACGCCGGCCACGTCCTTGAAGGTGATCTTTTTCTGCTGCATACTGAGCAGGCGGGCGCGGCTTTTGCCAAAGGACATCGCCTTGTTGCCGCCCGACTGCATCTGGCGCATAAAAAAGAAGAAGACCAATCCGATCAACAGGATGGGCAGGCCATTGACCAGAATGACCGGGATAATGTTGTTCTGCTCGGGCTTTTTGGAAAATTGGGCGTTGGCGTGCGGGTCCAGAAACGCTGCTTCCAGCCCCTCGTAGTGTTCGCCGACATGGGTGTGGAATTGCTCCTTGAGCGGCTGCTTGGCGTCGGGGGTGGCGCGCAAGTGCCCATGCAACTCCGTGCCTTGTACCTCGGCATCGGCGACCAGCCCCTGCTTCACCTTGTTGTACAGGTCGGAGTAGGAGATTTCCGCATCCTTGCCTCCCATGTTCGCGCCCTTGGACACCACGACCCATAGAAAAATGCCGCAGATACCGATAAAGACCCAAAACATGATTGCTCTGACGGTCGAATTCACCAGGATTCCTTTCTTCCGGATTTGCGGAAGACCACAATCGGCTCCGGCAACTCCAATTACACTTTAGACGCTTGCGCGTGCGTGAAAGTCACAGAAAAGTAGAAGGCCCTGGGCGGTAGACACACCAAACTTTCCGTCCATGAGGGCAGTCTCTTTGATTGTACTCTGAAGGCGGGTTTCCTTGCAGGGGTGGGAGGCCATGCCTTGTGACCATGGAGTGGTCATTGTTTGCTTGCAGTTCCGATGTGGGAAGGCGGATTCTCCGCAGTTGCTTGCTCAATGCGAATCCCCGGCTGCGGCTCCACTTCCACGCCTTGCATCCAGAGGATGCGGCCCTGGAATTCGAGAACCGGCCAGAGGGCGCGGCGGGAGCCGGTCACCTTGAGCCGTTCCAGCACCTCTTTGACCTTGCGCGGGCCGGAGGAGTAGCGAAGCTGCACGCGGTCGCCGGGCTTCCAGTTGCGCAACTTGGCGACGCGGCCTTCGGACCCTGCAAAGAAACAACCTGTAGCGCCGGTCTCCAGACCGGCTGTCGTGTGGGCGTCCTCGCCCACACCAGTGTGGGGCGCCATGGGTCGGAGAAGCCGGTGGGGGACTAGGGAGGAATCGACATCGATCCGCAGCCGCAGCCCAAAGGCCTCCACTTCGCCCGGAATCGGAACGCTGTACTCGGCCGTCGGCCCAGTTTCCGCCGGAGCAGCCGGCCGAATCGACAGGCGCAACTCGCGCGGCGTTCGCTCGGCGCGCAATCCCTGGGCCAGCTCACGTTTTTGGCCGGCCTTGCCGGAAAGAGCCAGCGCGCGCAAGGCTTCTGTCGAGGGAAAATCAATCGCCGCGCCCAGTTCTTCCGCGGCCGCGCGCAAGAGACGCCGCTGAAGAGCGGGCGCAAGCTGGATCAGCCGGACAGCTTCCATCGCCACAGCCTCGCTGGCGGCGCGGCCGCCGCCCCGCACCGGACGGCCTCTCAGGATCAACTGCGGAGCTGCCTTGGCGACTTCGGCATTCCACCACGCTTCCTCATCCCGCGCCAATTCGGCCATCTGCGCCAGATGTTCGCGCAAACGCGGGTTCCAGTCCTCCAGCAGCGGCAGCAGCTCGTGGCGGATGCGGTTGCGGGTGAAGGTCAGGTGGCGATTGGAGGAGTCTTCTCGCCATCCCTGGCCCAGCGCGGCGAGATATGCCTCGATTTCGCCGCGCGTGGTTGCGAGCAGCGGGCGCAGAATGCGGCCTTCCGTAAACTCGACCACCGGGTGAATGCCGCTCAAGCCCTCGGTCCATGCGCCGCGCAGAAACTTGGCCAGCACCGTTTCGGCCTGATCGTCTTGTGTGTGCGCCGTGGCGACGGCATCGAGCGGAGTTTTTTCCATCAGTTCACGGAACCAACTGTAGCGCAGCCGCCGCGCGGCTTCCTCGATGGTCTCTTTCTGCACCTTGGCTTCTGCCTCGCAGTCCACACGCGCCTCATGAAAGGGCAGAGCAAGCTCCGCCGCGAGCGCGCGGGCAAAGGCCAGATCGCCGTCAGCTTCTGCACCGCGCAGGCCGTGATGCAGATGAGCCACGTGCAAGACCAGCCCCAACAGCCCGGCTTGCTCGGCCAGCGCGCGGGTCAGCGCCACCGAGTCCGCCCCGCCGGAGAGGCCCACGGCCAGACGCAGCCCAGGCTTGAGCCTTGTTGTGTCGAGCGAGAGCGTTGGAGGCTTGGTGCGCATTTCAATATAGCTCGAAAAAAGAGGATATCGAATGAAGTTGATGTTTTGAAAGGGCACGACTTTAGTCGTGCCGCAAGACGTCGCCCAAGAATGTCGGGCTTTAGCCCCTGCGGGATGGCTTGTAAATGTGAAAACCATCCCTCGGCGGTTAAAGCTGATGCAATTTAAGACTCGACATCGGCACGACTGAAGTCGTGCCCTTTCAAAACATGACGTTCACCACAAGTTGATGAGTTTTTCACTGTCCACTGTCTACTCTCCCAGCATGATGCGCTGGATGCGGGTAGCGCGGCCGGTCATGGGGTCGCAGGCGATGAGCGCGGCGCAGATCTTGGGGTTGCCCTTGGCCGCCTCGAATTTGCTGGGCATTCCTGTTAGGAACTTTTTCAGCACCAGCTCCCGCTCCACGCCGATCACGCTGTCATAGGGGCCGCTCATGCCCACGTCCGTCTGGTAGGCGGTTCCACCGGGCAGCACGCGCTCGTCGGCGGTGGGAATGTGGGTGTGCGTGCCCAGCACGGCGGTCACGCGGCCATCCAAGTGCCAACCCATCGCCACTTTTTCGCTGGTGGCCTCGGCGTGGAAGTCCACCACGATGACCTTGGCTTTGATGTTGACGAGCAGCGCATTGACGGCGTGGAAGGGGTCGTTGTTGGTGTTCATGAAGACGCAGCCCTGGAGTTGAATGACCGCGTACTCGACGCCGGACTCGGTGCGCCCCTCATAGACGCCCCAGCCGGGAACGCCGGGTTGCAGATTCGCGGGGCGCAGGATTCTCCGTGCGCGCTCGTGGCTTTCGGCGGGCGTGGCGCTCATGGCGTCGGTCAGTTCGCGCTTGTCCCAGACGTGGTTGCCGGTGGTCAGCACATCCGCGCCGAGATCGAAAAGTTCCTCGGCCAGCGACGGCGTAATGCCGAAGCCCCCGGCGGCGTTTTCGGCGTTGATGACGACCAGCTCGACGTTGTGCGCCTCGCGCAAGTGGCCGATGTGCTCGCGGACGATGCGGCGGCCCGCGCTGCCGAAGATGTCGCCGATGAAGAGGATGTTCAAGGAAACTCCAGGGTTCAGGGTTCAGGGTTCAGGGTTCAGAAAAACTTGCCTGATCTGGTGTATTGTCTGCGCAAAAGATCGTTGCATTGCGAAAAACATCGTTCAAAACTGGCTTTGTAACAGGGCACGACTTCAGTCGGGCCGCAGATGGCCTATTTTCGATTCCGGCTTTAGCCGCTGCGGAATAGCACGTAACTGAAAACAGAGACGCAGGGGCTAAAGCCCGACATTGATTATCAGGCTTTTGCGGCCCGACTAAAGTCGTGCCCTTGTTACAAAGCCTGCTCACTTACTCCGCACTTTCGGCGCTCTGATCCTTGACCCCTGATCCCTGTTCCCTGTTCCGCATCAGCGGAAAGAGGATTACGTCGCGGATCGACTTGGAGCCGGTCAGCAGCATCACCAGACGGTCGATGCCGATGCCTTCGCCGCCGGTGGGAGGCAAGCCGTAGGCCAGCGCGCGGACGTAATCCTCGTCCATCTGATGGGCCTCGTCGTCTCCGTGGGCGCGATCTTCAAGCTGCTGGGCAAAGCGCTTGTGCTGCTCGACCGGATCGTTCAACTCGCTGAAGGCGTTGCCTAGCTCGAAGCCGCCGCAATAAAACTCGAAACGTTCGACCCAATTCGGATCGTTCGGATTCTGTTTGGATAACGGCGAGACTGCTACTGGAAAGTCATAAATGATCGTCGGTTGAATCAAATACTCTTCGGCAACACATTCAAAGATTGCGGCAATCAATTTGCCGGATGCGGGATCATCAGGTGCAGCTCCCATGAAATCAGGATGAGCTATATTCTGGTCTGCAGCTTGAAGTCGAAAAACAAGTTCTCGCACTTCGGCGGGAGAATTAAAAGTCTCCATTGTTGGAACAGGACCGGCATTCGGCCAGAATTTGATAATAGCTTCGCGCATCGTCAGCCGTGTCCACTTACCCAAGTCAATCTCCACGCCGCCGAAGTTGGTGATCGTCGTTCCGTTCACTTCCTTGGCGACGAATGTAATAAGCTCTTCGGTCAGCGTCATCAGGTCGTGAAAGTTCGCGTAGGCCTGATAGAACTCCAGCATGGTGAATTCGGGGTTGTGCTGGGTGCTGACGCCTTCGTTGCGGAAGTTGCGGTTGATCTCGTAGACGCGGTCGAAGCCGCCGACGACCAGGCGCTTCAGGTAAAGCTCCGGGGCGATGCGCAGAAAAAGGTCGAGATCGAGGGCGTTGTGGTGGGTGGTGAAAGGCCGCGCCGCCGCGCCGCCGGCGATCTGCTGCATCATCGGCGTTTCGACTTCCAGGTAGCCGCGCTCATCAAAGAACTGGCGCAGGGCTTTCAGAGTTTTCGCGCGCTTGACGAAGACTTCGCGGGCGTCGAGGTTGCTGAAAAGATCCACGTAGCGCTGGCGGTAGCGCAGCTCGACGTCGGCCAGGCCGTGGAATTTTTCCGGCAGGGCGAGCATCGCCTTGGCCAGGAAGGTGAGCGTCTCGACGTGAATCGTCAGCTCGCCCGTCCGCGTGCGGAAGAGGTAGCCCGAGACGCCGATGTGGTCGCCCAGGTCGAGGAGCTTGTAGAGGGCGAAGGCTTGCTCGCCGACGGCGTCCAGGCGGACGTAGATTTGCAGCCGCTCACCCGCCTGCTGGAGGGTGGCGAAGCCGGCCTTGCCCTGGGCGCGGATGGCCATGATGCGTCCGGCGACGGAGATGGTCACGCGCGGGGCTTCCAGCGCCTCCGCCGTGGCCTCGCCCCACTCGGCGCGCACGGCGGGGATGGTGTGCGAGGCAGCGTACTGGTTGGGATAGGCCGCCTGGCCCAGCTTTACGATCTCTTGCAGCTTTTCCTGGCGTAGCTTGAAGAGGTTTTGCTCGAATTCCGAATCGTCAAACACGTTGGCTTCCTTTGCGAGAACCGCGTTTTTGCTTCAATAGTCAGTATATCGTTCATTGGGTGCGCGGGCAGTTTTCCGCAACCTGGCGGATTCCAGAAGGCCGCGTGCAACGATGGTTTAGATTTTTACGTCCAAGAACCGCTTCTTTGCCGGGAGGCTTCGTAGAGCAGAATGCTGGCGGCGACGGCGGCGTTGAGGCTTTCCACCGGTCCGGGGCAGGGAATGGTGACGGCTCCATCGGCCAGTTCGGCCAGCGTTTCCGGCACGCCGTTGCCTTCGTTGCCGATCATGAGCGCCACCGGAGCGGTCAGATCAAGGCGGTCGGCTGCTTGTGCGGCGTGGAGGGCGGTGGTCCAAATCTTCACGCCGGCGGCGCGCAGGCGCGTGAAACACTCCTCGGCGTTGGTCGTGAGCAGGGGCAGGCGGAAGAGGCTGCCTGCCGAGGCGCGCACCGCTTTGGGGTTCCATGGGCTGACGCTTCCGGGCAGGCTGAGGACGGCGGTTGCGCCGAAGGCCTCGGCGGAGCGCAGAATGGTTCCAAGATTGCCGGGATCCTGCACGCCGGCCAGGATCAACAGCAGCGGGGCGGGCTTGGCGTTGGGCGGGAAAACACCGTCCCAGGTCCAGGCGGGCGGCTCGATCAGGGCGGCGATGGGCTGGGGGGATTCGGTGGAGAGCGCGGAGTCGAGCACCTCGCGCGGCGCCAGCAGCACTTCGGTTTGCGGCGGAAGGGCGAGAGCGTCCAGCAAGCCCTCCGAGCCTTGCGCGACAAAGACCGTATCGACGTGCAGACCGGCGCGCAGAGCCTCTTGGAGGAGATTGGGCCCCTCGATGGCGGCCAGGCCGCCGGCCGGCTGGGCGGGATGCGCCAGCAAGCGCCGCAATTCTTTCAGGCGCGAATTCTGCTTACTCTGTACAATGCGAAAAGGCATAGTTGCAAATCCTGATGCCGCAAATTCGGGAATCGAGGTAGAACGACTTGTCCGCGGAGATTGTGCGCGTCCATCCCGATGAACCAGAGCCGGACCGGATTGATACCATCGTATCCTGTCTGCGCAAGGGCGATGTAGTGGCTCTGCCCACCGACACATTTTACGGCCTTGCCGTGGATCCGGTGAATCTGCACGCGGTGGAGCAGATTTATCGCATCAAAACGAGGCAGAAGCAGAAGCCGCTGTCGCTGCTGATCGGCTCGCTGGCCCAGGCCTACGAACTGGCGCGCGACACTGACGCGCTGCTGGACAAGCTGGCGGAGCGCTTCTGGCCGGGGCCGCTGACCATCATTGTTCATGCCGGGAGCAAGCTGCCGCTGCGCTCGACGGCAAATACCGGCCATGTGGCGCTGCGGGTGCCGGATGCGGCGATTCCGCGGGCGGTCGTGGAGCGCTTCGGATTGCCGATCACCGCGACCTCGGCCAACCTGCAAGGAGCCTGCGAATGCACCAACGCGGGATGCGTCCGCGACCAGCTCGGCGACCGCGTGCAGATGATTGTCGATGGCGGACCCACCGGGAATGTGCGGCCCACCACGATCGTTGATCTGACGCTGGGCGAGGGACGGTGGGAGATTCTGCGCGAAGGCGCGATTCCTACGCATGAGATTGTGATGGCGTTGCAGAGATAAAAGTGATCAGTGAGCAGTGGTCAGGGATCAGTAAAATCTCGCTCCATCAGCGCGCAATCTTCCCAAAGCCGCTTTGATGCGAGACAATACCGGCATCGCAGAAATTGGGAGAATCGCTATGCGCAGATGGAAATTGATGGTGGTATGTTTAGTACTTTTGGTGATTGCGGGCGTGTTCTTTGCACGGCGATTTTGGATTGCACCTTTCCCAGTGATGGGCCAGAACGAAGCTCGACCACCAGTTTTGAAGCCGGGTTCGATTCTGCTTCCGGCAAGTGAAATTGACTCCTATATCAAGTTTTATTTGGGAGAAACGAAGGATGCTGTGCTGAGTTGGCAGCCCAGTCAGGTTGATCTCGATAACTTGGAAAATAACTTGCCACAAATTTCCAGCATGAGGGAGAATGTACCGGGTCCAGGCAGACATATCGACGACCCCTACAAGTATTTCCGGCAATATCTTGCGATCGTACAATCGGGCAAAAAGCAGATTTTCGTCAATGCGATGTGCGGAACAGCAGGAGATGATTCAGACGAATGGCGTCATCATCTCCGAATCGTTTACGACGGAGGAAATTGTTATTGGCAGGCTTTTTATGATCCTGCCACGCAGAAATTTTCAAATCTCATGATCAACGGCCGCGCGTAAGCAATTTCGAAGGAGATGAAACGAACTGATCCCTGTTTTCCGCACTTATTGATCCGTAAAGTATTTGAACGGCATCGAAAGTTGCAACCGCGGATCCTTCGACTCACCACCCCCAAATTGAAGAACATTTGGGGCCCCGTTCGCTCAGGATGACAGCCTTGAAGTGTTGCAAATCTTCAGGGCCAGATCAAAAAGAGGTTTTCATGAAGCGCCGAAGCCGACCCAAATCCCGCAACTGGATACAGCGCGCCGCACTGTGGCTGCTGCTGGCGCTTGCTGTGGGAGCTTTGGGCTGGAGTTATTGGGTCTATGCGCAGATTGAGTTTTACGCCGGACAGGATCAAGCTGCGCCGTCGGACGCGATCGGCGTCTTTGGCGCGGCGGAGTACGACGGACGGCCCTCGCCTGTCTATCGCGCCCGCCTGGAGCACGCGCGATCGCTCTACGAGCACGGCATCGCTCCGCTGCTCATCACCCTGGGGGGCAACGGCGGCGACAAGTACAACGAAGGCGCCGTAGGGCGCGAGTACCTGATGGCCATGGGGGTTCCGGAGAGCGCAATCATCGCCGAGACGGAGAGCCGCAACACCGAGGAGTCGGCGCGGCGCATCGCGGTGATTGCCCGCGCCAACGGGCTGCGGCGGCTGGTCATCGTCAGCGACGGAACGCACCTCTTCCGCATTCATGAGATCTGCGCTGCCGAGGGGCTGGACGTGCTGACTTCGCCGCGGCCCCGCGTGGAGGTGGAGGGCGCGGCCAGCGGCTCTTGGGCGGAATTTCAGCGCATAGCCCACGAGATTCTCAGCTATACGGCGTGGCGGCTGCATGTCCACTGAGGAGAATTTTGCATGCGGCTCCATTCTTCTATTTTTCAACATGCGGTTTTCTCCGGGCAAAGTATCTATTGACGGATTGATTCCAATGAATCAAACTGGCGAAGATTTCCTTTGCGGCGTATTCTCGCTTTGAGTCTGCCGATGACCTGGACGAAGGGACGTTGGAAGAAAGGTTCTGAAGCCGTGCCGGACGCAAATGCCGTTCCCCACAACTCGCCCGATCCGCCAGGTATGGAGCCCGGAACAGGCACGCACAACTCCTTGTCCATGCGTGAGCTTTGGGCGCTTCTGATGGGCCGCCGGCGTCTGATGAGCGCGGTGGTGGGCGGATTGCTGCTGGCCTGCCTGCTCTATTGCCTGATCGCTCCCAATCAGTACGAGGCCAGCGCCCGCGTGGCCTTGCGCACCTCGCCCTCTTCCACGCTCAACCTGGAGGCGGCCGAGCCGATGATGGCGGCCTCGATTCTTTCCGCGCCGCTCCAGCAGGAGACGCTGGCCGATGTCTTTCGCAGCGACCAACTGGCGTGGAAGGTGATTACCGGACTCAAGCTGTATCAAGCGCCGGGATTCGCGGCCGGGTTTGCCGCCAGGTTTCCAGATTTTCATGCGGAAACACCCTCGCCCGAAGCCGAGGCTTGGCTGCTCGGGCGCTTCAAGAAGCGGCTCCGCGTTGAGCCCCTGCCGCGCACCCTGCTGCTGCAGATTCGCTTTCGTTCGCGCGATGCGGCATTGTCCGCCCATGTGGTGAATGCCCTGATTGCCGCATACAGCCAGCAGGACGCCGACGCGCGGCTACAGGCCACGCTGCAGGCATCTGATTGGCTGCAAGGCCAGCTCAAGGAACTGAAGGCGCGTGTGGAGCAGGATGGCCAGCGGCTGGCCGCCTTTCAGCGGGAGCATGGCCTGCTGACCACACCGGAAATGCAGGCGAATGGCCAGCAGGGCGAGACCGAGCACACTTCGGCGCTGGTGGAATTGGATGAGCTGAATCGCCAGTTGGTGGAGGTCACCACGGACCGCATTCTGCGCGAGGCCGAG
This sequence comes from uncultured Occallatibacter sp., assembly GCA_964450895.1. Lineage (GTDB taxonomy): Bacteria > Acidobacteriota > Terriglobia > Terriglobales > Acidobacteriaceae > Telmatobacter. Next base: position 14,728 of record CAYVGW010000047.1, read on the forward strand.
TACCGCGCCGCGCAGCATGGCGACCCGGAACTGGTAATTGCCGCCGATCCGCACCTTCAGGCCGAGAGCAGCAACTTCGCCACCGCGCTGCTGCTGCAGATTCACGCCCATCGTAGCGAGTTGGAAGAGGAAGAGGCGCAGCTCGCCATCGAACACGGACCCAACTTTCCCCGTATCGTTGAGATTCACCATCAGTTGCAGGATCTGGAGCGGCAGAAGCAAACGGAGGACGCCAAGCTGGTGGAGCGCTTCCGCGCGGCATGGCAGACGGCCGCTGACCGTGAGCTGCTGGCGCGCAAGCATCTGGAGGCGCTGACCAGTGAAGGCATGAAGGCGAACGAAGCGGCCACCCAAGCCGCGGCCATGCGCATGGAGGCCAATGCCAGCCATGATCTGTACGTGCGCGTGCTGGCCAAAGCGGAGGAGGCGGGCTTGGCCGCCGGCATTCAGTCTTCCAACATTTATGTGGTGGACCCTGCGCTGCAGCCGGTCAAGCCGGTGGCGCCCGATCTGCCGCTCTACATGGCGATTACGCTCTTTGCCGGCCTCTGGCTGGCGGTGGGAGGCGCACTCTTGATGGAGTCCATCCGTCCCCGAACGTTGCTTGCGCTGTTTGCGCTTATCCTGACAGGCACAAACCTTCACGCACAGCCACCGTCTTCCAATGCCTCCGGCCTGCCCACGGGCGTCGTCCGCTTGCCCGCGCAGCAGCAGAATCCCAATCTGCCCAACCCCAAGGACGCGCCCGCCACTTGGGAGGGGCCGGGCCAGAACGGGCTGCCGCCGTTGGCCTCCGCGCAGTCGGCCACGCCGATGCCCGCCCCCATCGCTCCAGGCGATTTTCTGGATGTCAGTGAGGTGCATACCCCGGAGTTTCACTCCTCGGTACGCGTTGCGCCCAATGGAACGGTTATACTGCCGCTGATTCACGAAATTCAGTTGAACGGGCTGGATGAGCAAGCCGCCGCGCGCGCCATTGAAGCCGCCCTGCTCCAGCGCGGAATGCTGCTCCATCCACAGGTTACGGTGTTTGTCACCTCCTACATCGGCCAGGATGTAAGCGTGTTGGGCGAGGTTGCTCGTCCCGGCGTCTATCCTTTCACGCTGCACCACCGGTTGCTGGACCTGATCTCGGCGGCGTCGGGCCTCTCGCAAAACGCCGGCCGCCTGGTCAACATCTTCCATCGCGACGACGACAGAACGCCCCATCCGGTCGTCCTCGATCCCAGCGGCACCGACAGTGCCGTCGAACACAATCCGGAGCTGGCGCCTGGCGATACGGTACAGGTCAGCCGCGCCGGCCTGGTCTTTGTGGTCGGTGATGTGCAGCGTCCCGGCGGCTTTCCCGTCGATCCCGCGCAAGGGCTCACCGTGGTGCAGGCGCTTTCGCTGGCCTGGGGGCCGACCCAGAATGCCCGGACGGGCAAGGCTCTGCTCATTCACGAACAAAAGGGTGGCCGAACCATCACCACGCTCAATCTGAATCGCATGATGCATGGGAAGGAGCCGGATCAGCCCATCCGCGACCGCGACATTCTCTTCGTGCCAGACTCCATGGCAAAGGATCTTTTGAACAAGGCATTGGAGGCCGCGGTCATCTCCGCGGCCGGCGACAGCATCTATGCTGGATTGGTCTATTCTCAGTGGCACACGATCAAAACCACTTCAACATCGACTGCCAGCTCGACCACAACCAGTTCAGGCAAAAGCACCGGAACAAGCTCGGGAACGAGTACTGGAACAAGTTCAGGCACAAGCAGCGGAACCAGCTCAGGAACAAGCACTGGAACCAGCTCAGGAACAAGCACTGGAACCAGCTCAGGAACAAGCAGCGGAACCAGCTCAGGCACAACCACAGGCTCCAGTTCAGACACCAGCACGGGAGACAGCACCACGACGACAACCACGACGACCAATTAGGCTGCCGCCGGCTTTTGCCCATTCACGAGGAATGAGACAGGCTGCATTGGTTTCAATCCGCCAACTTTCCAAGGGGCCATCCATCGTCCGCGCCTTTGGCGCAATGGTGATTTGCTCCGCGTTTCAACGCGGGATGGGCGCAGCCAACCATGCATACGGAGTCCCCAAGGGACGGCGCGAAATCCGTCCAAAATGCGAACAGGCAATTGACTAAACAGCAGATTGAAGAAACCATGGAGCTTGTATGAGAAGATTGCCGTAGAACGGAGTTGTAATTTGCCTGGAGTAACCATGTCGAACCGCTTTGGCCGTATTCCATTTCTGATCTCGTTGATTGTCGTTGCCGCGCTCAGCGCCGGCGCCATGCTTCTGTTGAAAGCTCATGCGGAAAGCCATCACGCGCTGCTTGCCGTGGGGTACAGCCTGGTGATTCTGGGCGTCTTCTGGATCAGGTGCCTGGGGAGCCGCTTGATGGACGCCGGGTTGCCGCGCTGGACCTTCTGGCCCTTCTTCTTGATCATCTTTACGGCCTGCATGGGCTTGCATCTCACCAAGAGGATCAACGGCCCGGAGACGATGGGGCTGTTTCTGCTTCTTCAGCTTCCGGCCATGCTCTTCCAGAGCCAGTCTGCGCCGGCGGAGTTTCTGCCGGGGAGCGGCGGCGAAGTTGCGGCGGCGCCCAGGAAGCCGCGACGCCCGGTTGCGCCGATGGGAGCGGTGGATTTTGCCATCTATTTTCTGTTGCTGGCCGGCCTGTGGCACGTTTTGCATCTGCTGCGCGTTGATGTGGGCGGCTTCGGCCACGTGAAAGTCTTGCGTGGCGGCCTGGACGGCGCATCCGTTCTGCTGCTGGCGCCGTGGGTCTACTGCGTCCGCGGAAGAATGCAGGCTCTTCACCGGGTGCGCTGGACGATGCACTTCTGCGCGCTCACGCTCGTCCCTTGCCTGCTGCTCTTCTACTTCAGAGAGTTGCGTTTCCCGCAGGCGCTGCTTTTGTTCGCAATTCTCCAGATTCCCGTGATTTTTCTCCGCCTGGAGTGGATTCCCCCGCGACTCATCCCTGAAGATCAGGAGTTCTGAGAGGTTACCAGATGCGCCGCATCACCTGGCTGCTGCTGTTGCTCTTCGCCTTTGCCATTCCCTGGGAGTACTCCCTGGACCTGGGCGAACCGCTGGGCAACATTGCGCGCATTCTGGGCCTGCTGCTGCTTCTGGCGGCCATTCCCGCAGTCTTGCAGCCGGGCCGCCTGCGCGCTCCGGGGCCGATGCAATGGCTGGTCGTGGCGTTCTATCTCTGGTTCTGCTGCACCTATTTCTGGACCATCGCGCCCGATGTGACGCCCATCAATCTGCGCGCCTACTTTCAGGAACTGATGATTGTCTGGCTGGTTTGGGAGTTTGCCGGCAGCGCCGAGGATCTGCGCGCGCTCTTGCGGGCCGCCGTAGCCGGCTCCTGGGTGCTGGCCCTGCTCAGCATGGCCACCTTCGTTTCGGCCAGCGCAACGGCCGCCGAGCAGATTCGCATTGCCGCCACCGGCCAGGATCCCAACGACGTGGCCCGCTATCTGAACCTGAGCTTTCCGCTGGCGGCGCTTCTGGTCAACAGCGAGCCGCGCTGGCCGTGGCGCTGGATGGCCGCCGGCTACCTGCCGCTGGGGCTGGTCGCCGTCCTGCTCACCGCCTCGCGCGGAGGCTTTTTGGCTGCCGTGGTGGGCATTGCGGGCGGCGCTGTGCTGCTGGTTCAGGGGCATCCGCGCCGTCTGCTGGCTGGCGCGCTGGCCCTGCCGCCGCTGGCCGCGGCGCTATGGTTCATCATCCCGCGCGGCAGTTTGGAGCGGCTGGCCACCATCTCCGAGCAACTTCACGGCGGCGACCTGAACCAGCGCATGAATATCTGGACCGCCGGCTGGCAGGCCTTTGCACAGGCCCCGCTCTGCGGCACGGGCGCCGGCACATTCGTCAGCGCCGCCCGTACCGCCTCCATCGACACTGCCCACAACACCCCGCTCTCCCTCGCCGTCACCGGCGGCCTCTGCGCGCTCTTTCTGGCCACGGCAATTGTGGCCGTCGCCGTCTGGTCCATCAACCGGTTGCGCGGCCCGCTCCGGTGGGCGCTGGCCTTGGCGCTCGTAGTCTGGTTCATCACCTCGCTGGTGGCCACCGTCGAGGAAAACCGCACCACCTGGCTGCTGCTGGCCATCATTGCCCTGGCCGGGCGGCTGGCCGTCGAGGAGCCGGAGCAGATGGCTGGTTGCTTTCCCGCTGTAAGCCTTTTGAAAATGGATGAAGCATCTTTGGAGTAGAATGATGCTGTCAGGAGGGGTTCCCGGATGAACCTGGATGTTAAAGAAGTGATTCAGATTGCACGAACTCAGTTCAAGGAACTGCTTCCTGAGCTTGCCCTGGAATCTGCCGATATTCGTTTGGAAGAAATCCAGCGAGAGGGCGCAAATTGGGCGGTTACATTTAGTGTTCCAAACCCGAGCCGCAGCACGGAAGATTTGCTTTTAGGCATAAGAAATGCTCGAATGATGGCGAGAATTGGCAAGATCATCGTGGTTGATGGTTCAGACGGGCAATTGGTCGCGCTCAGGCAGTTGGCGGCATGAAGGCAGCGGAAAATCCAATTCTGAAGCGGCATATTGGGAAACCCGCAATCCTCGATTCGAATTTGCTTCTCCTGTCATGGTGCGCCGGCTTCGATCCCGAATTGGTGACCAGCTTCAAGCGCCTCAATACATTCCAGCGAGAGGATATTGATCTGCTCTCGGAAACGCTCAAGGTTTTCTCTGCCGTCCGAACCACCCCACACGTACTTGCTGAAGTTTCCAATCTTGCCAACTCTCTGCCCAAGTGGATGAAAGATGATTGGGCAGAGCATTTTTCCAAGCAGATTCAAGTCGTACCGGAAGAATGGACTCCTGCGACGACGATTGCCAGGGGTGATTTCATGTGGCTTGGACTGACCGACGCTGCGCTTGCGGCGCTGGCAACAACGCACGTCATTCTTACTATCGATTTTCCCTTGAGCAACTCCCTGGAGTCGCAGGGGCTGAATGTCATCAACTTCACGCATTTGCGGAGTCTTTGGCTGGAATGACCGACGAAACTCAATCCGCCCCCTCCCGGCAAAACTGGAAGCTCACCCTGGCCTACGACGGCACTGATTTCCGCGGATGGCAGGTCCAGCCCGGCGAGACTACCGTCCAGGGCGAACTCCAGGCCGCTCTCCAGCGCATCACCGGCGAAGCGCCCCTGCCGCAAGGCTCTGGGCGCACCGACGCGGGTGTACATGCTTTGGGCCAGGTGGCCAGCTTTCTGCTCGCAGCGCCCATTCCGGCGGAAAACCTTCAGCGCGCCCTCAATCGGACGCTCCCCCCCGCGATCCGCGTACTGGAAGCGAGAACGGCGCACAACGCATTTCATGCGCGCCACTCGGCGCTGGCCAAAACCTATGAGTATCGCGTCTTCCGCGAGCCAATCTGCCCGCCCTTCCTGGCCCGCTACGTCCACCCATGCTCTTGGCCGTTGAACCTGGAAGCGCTCGAACGCGCGGCACAGCTTTTCGTCGGCGAGCATGATTTCATGAGCTTTGCCGCCACCGACCCCGAACTGTCGCAACGCGGCTTCGATCCCGATGCGCCGCCCGATCCGCGTCCGATCCCGCGGGATGGCTTTATCATCAAGCCTCCGATGGACCCGACGGTGCGCCGAATCTTCTCCTCCGCCTGGGAGGAGCAACGCTGCGAGGCCGGCAGTCTGCTGGTCTATCGCGTGCGCGGCAGCGGTTTTCTGCACCACATGGTGCGCAACCTGGTGGGAACCATGCTCGACGTGGGCCGAGGACGGCTCAGAGCCGAGTCCATCCCAGAGATTCTCGCCGTCCGCCGCCGCTCCGCCGCCGGACCCACCGCCCCGGCACGGGGGCTGTTTCTGCATTCCGTCGAGTATGACGGGAGATAAATTAAGAATTGGGAGCGCTGGCCTTCTGGACGGTTGTGGCGTTGTCCTCCCGGTCCACGCCACACTGCCTTTCGGCGCTTTTGCAAAAAAGACGATCTCAAGCAGCTTCGCGCTTCCGCGCAAATGTACTGCGAACGGCGCCGAACAAACCAGCCAGCCCAGTGCCCAGAAGAAGCAAGCTGCTGGGCTCCGGGGTAGCCTGGGAGCCAGAGGATCCGGAACCGAAGTCGGCCTGGAACTCCGCATCGTAGCCTTGAATATCACTCATCTGCCCTATTGAATCCCATTGCTGGGTGGTCCACGCCGTTGAGTCACCGTAGTCGTAAATAAACTGCACTTGCCCGCCGGGAACGGTGTCGCCAGAGCCGGCATCGACGATCGGCATACTGGCGTAACCGGCACTGCCGGTATTGCCAAATGCCGCGTAGTTCGCCGCTGTAAACGAAATGCTAAGGAAGGCCACGTACGAACCGTCTCCCGTCAGATTCAGCCCCCCGGCGGGTGTGAATGTGAATGTTTGAGCATTCCCGGTCAGCACAATGGGGGCGCTCTGGTAGAGGATGCTGTCAACGCTTCCCATGGCCTGATCCCAGGAGCCGATAAATCCCTCCACTTGGCCACTTGCCCCGCCGTTCAGAAAAAGGCTGAAAGTGTTCAGGACGGTGTCCTTGGCCGGCGCAAAGAAGCTCAGTCCCAGGGTAGGTGTGGCTCCATAAATGCCGGTGTTGCCAACGTTGAAGTTGTTGTTGACAGCGTCAACCAAACTGGTATTGCTGTATGCCGTATCCGCGAAAGCCGGCGAAGTTATCAACAGCGAGAGTAGGGGAAAAAACAGCTTTACGATCTTCACAGTCTTTTTTTGCCTTTCCAGAGTGCTGGACTCATAACTCCCACGCCTAAAAAACAGAACTTGGAACTTACGCATATCTGCATGCTCCCTTGAATGTAGTATCCCGGATGCTTTGCAGATTCATCCCTGTGCTGCAATTCTATATCCGTTTATCTTCTCGCTGAATCAACAACTTGCCTTCCCATCCTGCGCGGTTTATGCAAACCTTTGCAGAAGGATAGAGAAATGATTTTCACAGTGGCCAAGAAAGGCATGTGACATGGATCACCATGGTCCGGCTTCACGTCCAATGCTCCGGCCGCTCTGGTCTCTGCTGGCGTAATTAAGGAAGACGAGCAGACACGCCTGTTAAAAAATAATTAAATTATTCCAGGCCGGTATGTATATAATCTATTAAATTTAATTTTCGTCTCTTCCACGACCCTTTCGATATCGTTTTTCCACCTGAATGTGAGGTTCGAAGGACGGGGTTTCATCGGTTATGTTGTGCGGGGCCCTTAGGCGGCTGTCTGGAGTCGTTGGATGGCTGAACTCACAGAAAAAATGGAATGCGGGGAAGGAGACGCCAGCATGGCTATCCCTCTTCTACAAGAAATGCGAAAGCTGAAGGTACTTTATGTCAGATTGCACTTTGAATCTTACCCGGAAATCCTGCCTTGCCGTCCTGTTTTTCTTTTGCCTGTTCTCTTCACTCTTTGCCACGGCGCAAACCACGCTTTCGGCATCCTCATTGAGCTTTGGCAGTGTGGTCATCAACCAGCAGAGCGCGATCAAGACGGTCACCCTGACGAACAATCAGGCGATTCCTCTGCAAATTGCATCCATCTCTCTGCCCGTTCTGACTCAATTCAAGATTGATCCGTCGACCACATGCTTGCATCCCGGCGCCTTGGACGCGGGCGCCAGTTGCACGATCGCGGTCACCTTCGATCCCATTCCGTCGAGCACGCTGCCAGCCAGTACGCTGACCATCACCACCGATGCCAGCAATAGTCCCCAGCACGTGATGCTGAGCGGGACGGCGCTGGGCCAGGTCACGCTTTCGACCACGGCGTTGAGTTTTGGCAATCAGGCGGTTGGCGTCACGAGCGCGGTCGTGCCCGTGACGCTGACCAACAATCAGGCCTCCGCGCTCAAGATCAGCGCCATCGCTATCATGGCGGGAAGCGAATATGCGGTTGCCCCATCGACGACGTGTCCGAATCCGGGCACGCTGGCCGCGGGCGCCAGTTGCACCATCGGTCTCACCTTTACGCCCACGGCGCTAGGCGCGCAGCCGGCAGGCACACTGCAGATCCTGAGCAATGCTCCCGCCAGCCCCCAATTGGTGACCATGGTCGGTTCGGGCGTAGTGCAGGTGACGACTCCGCTCCTCACCTGGGCCACGCCAACCGCCATCACTTACGGCGCCGCGCTGAGTGGAAGCCAGCTGAATGCCAGCTCGTCGGTCCCTGGAAGCTTCAGTTATTCACCCGCCTTGGGCACCGTGCTGACCGCTGGCGCGCAGACCCTTTCGGTGACCTTTACGCCGACGGACACAACCGATTACACGAGTGCAAGATCCACCGTGCAACTGACTGTGAACCCGGCCACGCCTTCGATCACCTGGGCCACGCCAACCGCCATCACATACGGCGCCGCGCTGAGTGGAAGCCAGCTGAATGCCAGCTCGTCGGTCCCTGGAAGCTTCAGTTATTCACCCGCCTTGGGCACCGTGCTGACCGCTGGCGCGCAGACCCTTTCCGTGACCTTTACGCCGACGGACACAA
>CAYVGW010000047.1:23329-26194 GCA_964450895.1 uncultured Occallatibacter sp.
CGCTGGCGCGCAGACCCTTTCCGTGACCTTTACGCCGACGGACACAACCGATTACTTCACGGCCACCGGATCAACGACACTGACCGTCAACCAAGCCACTTCGACGCTGACTTTTAGCACGATTCCCACGCAGACCTATGGCGCGGCCCCCTTTGCTGTGAACGCCAGCTCAGCCTTCTCAGGTGCTGACACTTACAGCGTGATATCAGGACCGGCGACGATCTCCGGCGCGACGGTTACCGTCACCGGCGTCGGAACCGTAGTGCTGGGCGCCTCGCTGAGCGCGACAGCAAACTATACGGCGGCCACGGCATCCACCAGCTTTATCGTCAGTCCGGCCCCGCTGACGGTGACGGCAAACAACATCAGTTGTATCTACGGTACGGCGAGTTTCACCCCAACCTACACCCTTACCGGATTCGTCCACGGAGACACTGCGGCCATCGTTTCCGGGGCGGCGAGTTTGACCCTTGCGCAGACGTGTTTTTCGCCGGTAGGCGCGTACGCAATCACGCCCGGTCCAGGAACCCTTTTCGCTGCCAACTACAGTTTCTCCTTCTTCGTCAATGGCACGCTGGCCGTCCTCCCGGATGCCATTGTGCTTCCCGCGGCGGGTAATATCAGCACCTTGGCGGGTAATGGCACAGCCAGCTTCTACGGCGATGGAGGATTAGCCACCAAAGCGGAACTGAACTATCCATTAGGTGTCGCGGTAGACTCATCCCGCAACCTCTATATCGCAGACATGAATGACAATCGCATCCGCATGGTGTCGTCTCTGACAGGCGACATCACGACGGTGGCCGGAGGTGCAGCCACTGTCTGTTCCGGCGCTTCAGACAGCTTGGGGGATGGATGCACGGCGACCAGTGCGAAGCTGCTTCATCCCTACGGCGTTGCCGTGGATTCAGCGGGCAACTTGTATATTGCCGACTCCGGCGACAACCTGATTCGCAAGGTGACGGCCATCAACGGCCAAATTGCCGCCGGCAGCATCATCACCACGGTGGCCGGAGGCGCGACGAGTGTCTGTTCCGGCGCGGCGGACACCGTGGGAGACGGATGTTTCGCAATCAACGCGACGCTGAATAATCCCGAAGAGATCGCCGTGGATCCATCCTCTGGCAACCTCTATCTTGCGGACACGGGCAACAATCGCGTTCGCATCGTGGCGACCGCGACGGCGAATGGCCACATACAGGGCTATATCTACAACGTAGCCGGTACGGGCGTTGCGGGTTATTCGGGCGATAACGGGGTTGCAGGGAGTGCCGTGAATGCCAAGTTGGCTCAACCTACATCGGTTGCACTGGATTTGTCTGGTAACCTTTATATCGCTGACGCGAGCAACAATCGCATTCGCAAGGTGACGAACCCAGGCAATTCGGCGCTGAGCATCATCACCACCGTGGCAGGCACTGGCGTAAGTGGCTATTCGGGCGACGGAGGTCCGGCCACGAGCGCGAAGATGTACTACGCATCCGCTGTTGGGGTGGACGGCGCGGGCAACCTCTATGTCCTATCTGGAAGAACAGGCGGCGCGACCAATCCGGCTAACTGCGGCTTGCGCAAGGTGGTTGCGGCTACGGGCTTCATCTACACGGTGGGAGGCAATGGCGCCTGCGGCTACGCGGGCGATGGCGGGTCGGCAACCAGTGCCGAGTTGAATTCCAATTATTCTACTTCCGTTGCCGTCGATCTACTGGGTAATCTCTATCTGGCGGACGAGTCGAGCCAGCGCGTGCGCGCTATCGCTCCGGGCGGCGATTTTACCCCGGCCATCACCTGGACCACACCAGCCGCCATTTCCTACGGCACTGCGTTGAGCGGTACTCAACTCAATGCCAGTTCTTCGATTCCCGGCAGCTTTACCTATTCACCGGCTGCGGGAACCGTGCTGACCGCCGGCACTCAGACGCTTTCAGTAACCTTTACACCGGCGGATACGGCCGATTACACGACGGTGCAAACATCCGTGCAACTAACCGTGAACCAAGCCACTCCGGTTCTCCTCTGGGCCGCGCCGGCCGCCATCCCCTATCCAACAGCATTGAGCGGAACCCAGCTCAATGCCAGCTCTTCGGTCTCCGGAACTTTCGCCTATTCGCCCGCCTTGGGCACGGTGCTGCCCGCTGGCCCGCAGACGCTTTCCGTCACCTTTACTCCTGCCGACACCACCGACTACACCACCGCCACGGCAACTGTGCAAGTGAACGTGACCGTGCCCCAGACGACTCCGGTCCTTACCTGGGCCGCGCCGGCCGCCATCTCCTATGGAACAGCGTTGACCGGGGTCCAGCTCAATGCCACTTCCTCGGTCCCCGGAACCTTCAACTATTCGCCTGCCTTGGGTGCTGTGCTGACCGTTGGCACGCAGACGCTTTCGGTCACCTTTACACCAACGGATTCGATCGATTACACCAGCGCGCAAACCTCCGTGCAACTAACCGTGAACCAAGCGACTCCGGTTCTCACCTGGTCCACGCCGACCGCCATCCCCTACGGCACAGCGCTGTGCAGTACACAGCTCAATGCCACTTCCTCGGCTTCTGGAACCTTCATCTATTCGCCTGCCGCGGGCGCGGTGCTGCCCCTCGGTTCGCACACGCTTTCCGTGACTTTCACTCCGGCTGACAATACGGACTATACAACCACCTCCGCCAGCGTGACGCTGACCGTCAATCAGGCAAATACAGTCATCACGTGGATTCCTTCCGCTCTGATTGCCGTCGGCTCGCCGCTGGGTTCTGGCCAACTCAACGCAAAGGTGATACCGCCGGGCGGCACCACGGCGCTGGGCGGAAGTTTCGTCTACTCACCGCCCGCCGGGACCATCTTCAATGCGCCTGGGCCGCAAACTCTTTC
>CAYVGW010000048.1:0-25900 GCA_964450895.1 uncultured Occallatibacter sp.
CCTCTTCCGGCTCCTGAACTACACTACCGCCGTTGGCGACCGTCAGAAGTTCACCCCGCTTCTTCATCAATAGACGCACAGCCTCAGCCGGGTCATTGCCGACCGGCTTCCATTTGCGGTTGTAAAACAGGCAGTAGTAGCCGTCTTTGATTGTTTGTTCGCCGCCCGGTGTCAGGACGGCATGGGGCTTGATGCGGTTGTTCGGATAGAACACCGCCTTACAATAGCGCCACCCGGTCGGCAGCTTAGTGTACTTGTAAAGTTGGACTGTACGGTTCGCCAAGGTTTCTTCTCCTGAAACCAAATACTTGGTTTTGGAGAAACCTCAGGCTGTCCTTTTGCAAAAATGTTAGGAAGACTGTTAGGAAGCCTTCTCAACCTGCTGCAAGCCTACTTGAATCAATAATTTGTAGGACTTTTGGTGCCGAAGAAGGGACTCGAACCCCCACACCCTTGCGAGTACGTGGACCTGAACCACGCGCGTCTGCCAATTCCGCCACTTCGGCACAGTACACAGATTCAGCGTCTCCGCTGAATCAGCAGCAGTTATGAGTTTCGCAAATGCGGCTTCCTATGTCAAATCCCAGGCCGCCTCGATCCGCACAGAAGTGCCGGAGCCTCACGCCCCAGCCCTCCTCTGCGCGTTTCCAACCATTGCTTATACCAGCTTGGCGTCCAGCAGAATCTCCGTGTTATTGGCGAAGAGCTTGGAGATAGGGCAGCCGGCCTTGGCGTCGGCGGCGGCTTTGGCGAAGACCTCCGCCGTGGCGCCCGGAACGCTGGCCGTGGTGGTCAGCGCGATGCGCGTAACGGCAAAGCCGCCCTCGACCTTGCCCAGCGAAACCGCCGCATGAGTCTCGATCTGAGCCGGCGTAAGCCCCGCCGCGCCCAACTGCGCGCCCAGCGCCATCGAGAAGCAGCTGGCGTGCGCCGCCGCAATCAGCTCTTCCGGCGTAGTGCCCGCATCCGCGCCTTCAAACCGCGTGGCGAAGGAGTATTTCGCGCTGCTCAACACGCCTGTCGCCGTCGAAATTGTGCCCTTGCCTTCCTTCAGTGATCCTGTCCATACCGCGCTTGCCTTGCTTGCCATGACGCCTCCTTGGGGAGTGAATTCGATTGGGATATGAAAATGCTTGACGCACTACGCTAGATGCGCCAGAGTGTTCTCAGGATGCGAGAGAAAGCTCGCGAGAGCCCATTCAGCGTTCCTCGTCCGCCGCCGGCACAATCGAGTCCAGCGGCGGAGCGGCCAGCAGATGAGCGCGGGCAAGCACCTTGCGGGCCAGGCCGGTCAGCGCCATTCCCTCCGCCGCGTGCAGCGCAACCCAGCGCCGCTGGCCGCCGGGAACGCACAGCACCTCCACGTCATCCTCAAAGACCGTGCGGATGCGCACATAGAAATTCACCTGCATGATCGCGTGGCGCACAGTCATGCTCAGAGCCTCCTCGGGAACCTCTGGGGAGATGAGCGCGGGCAGCTCCCACATTCCAGGCATCACGGTCAGCGAGGCGGAGCGCTGCTCCAGCAGAACTTCACGGTGCCCCTGCCCTGCCTGCCGCCCCATGCGCACCGAAAGCGCGTAGGCCACCTCGCGGCTCTGCATCGGGGGCCGCGGCGCGGTCTCGTGCTCGCCCTGCGTCTTGCACTCCGAGGCCAGCGGGCAAACCAGGCATTGCGGACTGCGAGGCAGGCAGAGGGTTGCGCCCAGCTCCATCATCGCCTGATTGAAATCGCCGGGCTGGAGGGGGTCCACCAGCTTGCCTGCCAGTTCTTCGATCTTGCGCCTGACCGCGTTTCCGCCACCCGCGCGGCTGCCGGCCTTCCAGCCTTCGATGCGGCACAGTACCCGCTCCACGTTGCCGTCCACCACGGCCACTGGCTCCTCGTACGCGATGCTGGCCACCGCCGCGGCGGTGTAGGCCCCGATCCCCGGCAGCAGGCGCAACTCGCCCGCTGACTGCGGCAGATTGCCCTGGAAGCGGTCGGCCACAAACTGCGCTGTCTTGTGCAGCATCCGCGCACGGCGATAGTAGCCCAGGCCGCTCCACAGCGCCAGCACCTCCGCTTCGCTGGCCAGCGCCAGCGAGAGCAGCGTTGGAAAGCGCGCCATGAAGGCCTGGTAGCGCTCCACCACCACCGCGACGCGGGTCTGCTGCAGCATGATCTCCGAAACCCAGATGGCGTAGGGGTTGCGGCCGCGCCGCCAGGGCAAGTCGCGCCGGCAGCGCTCGTACCAGCCCAGCAGCCGCTCCCGCACCCGCGCAATCCTGGCCGCATTCCACTCCTGCATGCCCATGCGCCCAGCTTATCAGGCGGCGCGGAGGTGAATATCCACGCCCCCCACGCCAAAACCACTAACCAAGGAAAGCATCGCGGGTGTACACTCATTTTTCAGGGCTGCATTACTCTTTTTCATCAGGAAAATCTCATGCGCAAATCCAACACCATTCCCACTCTCGCCTTTCTGGCCTCCATCTTTTGCATGGCCCTGGCCGCTCAATCCAAGCGTCCCATGACCTTCGAGGACTTGCAGCAGATGAAGCGGCTGGGCGACATTGCCGTTTCGCCCGACGGCAAGTGGCTGGCCTATTCCGCCACGTCCGTCGATCTCGGCCAGAACACCAAAACGCCCGCGCTGTACCTCCGGCCCGTCGTGGGCGGCGAGGCCTATCCCATCGCCGGCACGCTGCCCGGAGACAATGGAGTGCAGTTCGCCCCCGACGGCAAGAAGATCCTCTTCCTCAGCAGCCGTTCCGGGTCGCAGCAAATCTGGCTGGCCGACTTCGATCCGATCACCGCCGCCACCACCAATCTGATCCGGCTGACGGCCATCTCCACCGAAGCCGCCGATGCCATCTGGTCGCCCGACGGACGCTCCATTGTCTTCACCTCCTCGGTCTATCCGGATTGTCCGGCCTACTCCCGCGCCAACGCCAATGTGGCGGCCAACGAGAAGGCCGCCAAGGCCAACGCACTGGCCAAAGCCACCGCCGACGCCGCCGCGGCCAACGATACCGCCGAGACAGAAAAGGCCGCCAATGACGCCGCCGCCCTGGCCGCCGAGGCCAACAGCGCCGCCACCACCGCCGATCCCAACCAGGACGCCGACCGCTGCAACGCCGCCCGCGACGCCTACCAGGCCGCCAGCAAGGTCAAGGCGCAGATCTTCACACACTTGCTCTATCGCCACTGGGACCACTACACCGGCGACAAGCGCTCCCATCTCTTCATCGTCCCTTCCTTCGGCGGGCCGATCCGCGATCTGACCCCCAACGATCCCCGCGATGTCCCTCCCTTCTCCCTGGATGGTGGCGGCTGCGGATGCGCCTTCTCGCCCGATTCCAGGGAACTGGCCTTCACCGAAAACCTTGACCCCGAGCCGGCCATCAGCGTCAGCGCCAAAATCTTCACCCTCGACCTGACCAACCCGGACGCCAAGCCGGTGAAGGTCTCCACCGCGCTGGGCGGTGAATTCAACCCCGCTTACTCGCCCGACGGCAAGTGGCTGGCTTGGCGCTCCCAGGCCCGCGCCGGCTACGAGAGCGACCGCTTCCGCCTCACGCTCTATGACCGCGCCACCCGGAACGCCCGCGAGCTGTTGCCCAGCTTCGACCGCTGGATTCTCGAGCTGGCCTGGGCGCAGGACTCCAAAACCATCTATTTCGTCGCCGAGGACAAAGGAGAAGCGCCCATCTACAGAACCAACCTTCTCGGCAGCATGATTCACCGCTACGGAAAGGCCGCCGGACAGTGGAGCGATATTCACCCTGTGAATTTTGGAGGGCGCGAAGTGATTGTCGGCAGCTTGGCGCGCGTCACCCGGCCCGCCGAGGTGGCTTACGGCGATCTTCTGGTGATGGACGACAATGCCCGCACCGGACCGGCCCTCTCCGGCTTTGAGCCTCGCCTCATCACTCACCTCAACGATGCGCTGCTGGCCAAGCTCGACCTGCCGCCCATGGAGTCCTTCTGGTTCACCGCCTCGGACAAAACCCGCCTGCAAGGCTTCCTCATCAAGCCCCCGGCCTACGACCAGACCAGCAAGTATCCGGTGAAGTTTCTCATCCACGGCGGCCCGCAGGGCGCGTGGGGCGACTCCTGGAGCTACCGCTGGAATGCCGAGCTCTTCGCCGCCAACGGCTACGTCGTGGTGATGGTCAATCCCCGCGGCTCTACCGGCTACGGCCAGGCCGTCATCGACGGCGTCAACGGCGACTGGGGCGGAAAGCCCTACACCGACCTGATGCAAGGCCTGGATTACGCCGAGCAGCACTTCTTCATCCTCGACAAGAGCCGCGAATGCGCCCTCGGCGCCAGCTACGGCGGCTACATGGCCAATTGGATCCTCGGCCATACCAGCCGCTTCCGCTGCATCGTCACCCACGACGGCATGTTCAACCCCGAATCGGCCTACGGCAGCACCGAAGAACTCTGGTTCAACGAATGGGAGTTCAAGGGCAAGCCCTGGGATTACTACGGCAAGCCGGACAGCGAGAACCCCTTCCGCAAGTGGTCCCCGGCGCTTTTCTCCAGCAACTTCAAGACTCCCACGCTGGTCATTCACAACCAGCTTGACTACCGCCTGGACGTGGCCGAGGGCTTCCAGCTCTTCACGACGCTGCAGCGCCTCAAGGTGCCCAGCAAAATGCTCTACTTCCCCGACGAAGGCCACTGGGTTCTCAAGCCGCAAAACTCCCAACTCTGGTACAAAACGGTCAACGACTGGGTCGATCAGTGGACAAAGTAGTATAGGGCGCTTCAACAAAAGGTGCGCCGGCCAGGAGGCCGGCGCACCTTTTGTGCTTTTGCATGATCGCGTGGTTATGAGGCTGGCCGATCTTCTCAATTGCCGGGGGCGCTGGCCGGGGCCATCATCAGGCGGTCAGAGAGGGTGAAGACCAGGACGGTCCCTGGCTCCAGAGTGGCCTGGGGATGGCTGATGAGCAGATGCGCGGTGACCACGCCGGCGCCGATCAGCCCACCGGTGACCGCGCCTACCGGGCCGCCGACGATGGCGCCGGTGGTGGCGCCGCCGCCTACGGCTCCGCCGTACTCGATGGTGTCACGCTTGATGCGCGAGCCGGGCAGGACCGCCCCCTCCGAGCCGACTTTGGTTTTGGCGCCCGGGGTTCCGCTCAAGGTCGCATGCAACTGGTAGCGCGAACCGTCGGCCAGAATGATGGTCTCCGGGCGCAGGAGCATGGAGCCGTGGCCGCCGGGATGGCCGGTCGAGACATCCGCGATGCGGCCGTCAATCTCCGCGCCGGCCGGGATCAGCACCATGCCGTCGCGCACCACATCGGAGGCAACGCGGCTGCGGAAGGCTTCGCCCTTTTCGCTGCGGGTGGTGGAGAGTTCATCGAGGAGCCTGACGCGAATGGTGGCGCCTTCCGGCAACTCACCGGGGCGCATGGGCGCCGGATGGACGATGTCGCCATCGGGATCGGCGATCACGCGTCTGGCAAGGGTTGGCTCGGAGGCAGGCGGCTGCACGGCGACGGTTCCAGCCTCGGGGGCCGCGGGTTGAGCCTGTTCTTGCGCCGGAGCGGGCGCGGCCACGAGAACGGGCGATGGCTTGGGCCGGGAGGCAGTGACAATAGTGTTGTCTGGAGGCGGGTTCGAGGTTCCTTCGTAGGGGTTGGATTGAGTTGCCTCCTGCGCTCCCAGAGCGGCGGATGTGGCGAACAGTAGGACGCAGATCAGAATGGGCCGGTTCATCCAAGTCTCCTTTTGAGGCGCGGGGAAACGCCTCTGTGTATTGAAACCCCAACGTTGGGGTTGAGTTGCGCGATGATCCCACCCTGGCCGCAAAAAAGTGTGCGGACAGGGTGGAGCGTCCAACTTCTCTGACGCCGGTTATCTTTGGCCAACTCACCCAATTTAAGGCTAACGCGGATAGGCCGCTGGAAGCCGGAGGAAGGGCGCGGACGTTCCTTGGACGGCACGAATCAATTTAGGCAACCCATAAGGCAGGGCAATCGCGCAAATCGATTTGCGGAGGATTCTTCGGTATTTTGCTACTCTGAAGAGCCTCTTGCAAAATTACTTTACGGGGGTTGCCGATCATTATCCTCCAAAGGCGCATCATCAATCCAGACGAAATGAAAAGAGCGCTGCCATGTTTACTCATTTGCAAACAAAAAATTCGTCAAATTGTTTACCGATAAGTTACTCTCCCCCCACCCCCCCCTGCCTGATCAAGCCCCGTTTTGCCTCTCAGATTCATTTAACATCAATGTTAACAACTACTTGTATCTTATTGCAGTTAATTATTCAGTAACTGAAAACCACCGGTTTTCTCGCATTTTAAGGCCAAAACCACTCAATTATGCTAGAAAAACAGCTTTTTTCCCCTCCAAAGTGCCCCGATTTGACAGAAAAATTGCCCATCCAAAAAGTGAATTTCATACGCCTTATCTTCGCCTATCAGCCTGTGGTAAAAGTCAGGTTTTGAAAGGGCACGACTTCAGTCGGGCCGCAAAATACTGACAAAAAAAGTATGGGCTTTACAGGCTGCGGAAAAACTCAATTCGGGCAGGTTTTGTAACAAGGGCACGACTTTAGTCGGGCCGCAAAACTCTGATAATAAAGGATGGGCTTCAGCCCCTGCGGAATGTTCTTCGAGGTATTTGCCCATATTCAGGCCTTTTTTCGCAGCCTGTTTAGCCCCTGAGGGAAGGTTTTCGGGATTTTCGACTTTTACCGCAGGCTGCTATCCGCGTCCTCCATCCTGGCTGCTCAAGGATCGCCGCCACGGAACTCGTACGCGGAAAGATTGATTCTTCTTTCCTGCGATTGGCCTGGCATTTATGGGGGTTTTACCTTGCGCGGAGGCCCAGTTTGTTAGAATCCTTGCGAGAGAGCTATATTTTCCTGGAATTTGGACGGAGAGGAAATACGCAAGTGCAAGAGTTTCTGAGCACGATTCACAGCGCCGCCGGAGAGGCTCTTGCGGTCGATCGCCGTCCCCGATTGAATGACCGGCTGCATCACCGCATTGCGAGGAGCAATATGACTGAGATCGTTTCCATCCGCGCCCGCGAAGTTCTTGACTCGCGCGGCAATCCCACCGTCGAAGCAGACGTGATTCTGGAGAGCGGCGCGCTGGGCCGCGCCATTGTGCCTTCGGGCGCATCCACCGGCGAGCATGAGGCCGTGGAGCTGCGCGACGGCGACAAGAGCCATTACATGGGAAAGGGCGTTTTGCAGGCGGTGGAGAATGTGGAGACCGCCATTGCGCCTGAGCTGGAGGGCATGGACGCGGCGAATCAACGGCTGCTGGATCAGACGATGATTGCGCTGGACGGAACGCACAACAAGAGCAAGCTGGGCGCGAATGCGATTCTGGCGGTTTCGATGGCCGCGGCCCGAGCCGTAGCGCAGACCCTGGAGATTCCGCTCTATCGCTATCTGGGCGGCGTAAACGCCAGCATTCTTCCCACGCCGATGCTGAATGTGCTGAACGGCGGAGCGCACGCCGACTCGAACGTGGACTTTCAGGAGTTCATGATTATGCCGGTGGGCGCGGAGCGTTTCAGCGATGCGCTGCGCTGGTCGGCGGAGACCTTTCACACGCTGAAGAGCGTGCTGAAAAAGAAGGGCTATAACACCGCCGTCGGCGATGAGGGCGGCTTTGCGCCTTCGCTCAAATCGAACAGCGAGGCGATTGATCTGATTCTGGAGGCGATTGAGGCGGCCGGCTACAAACCCGGCGAGCAGATCGCCATTGCGCTTGATCCGGCGTCGAGCGAGTTCTACGACAAGGAAAAGAAGAAGTACGTCTTCAAGAAGAGCGACCGGCGCGAGCTGTCGAGCGAGGAGATGGTGGCCTTCTGGGATCACTGGAGCCGCCAGTATCCGATTGTTTCGCTGGAGGACGGGCTGGCCGAGGACGACTGGGAGGGCTGGAAGCTGCTCACCGACAAGCTGGGGGGGCGGATTCAGTTGGTGGGCGACGATCTTTTTGTCACCAACACCAAGCGCTTGCAGCGCGGCATTGAAGAGGGCGTGGCCAACTCGATTCTGATCAAGGTCAATCAGATCGGCACGCTGACCGAGACGCTGGAGGCCATCGATCTGGGCCGCCGCTACGGCTACACCGCCGTGATGAGCCACCGCTCCGGCGAGAGCGAAGACACCTTCATCGCGGACTTGGCGGTTGCCACGGGCGTGGGCCAGATCAAGACCGGCTCGGTAAGCCGCACAGACCGCATCGCCAAGTATAACCAGTTGCTGCGCATTGAAGAAGAGCTGGGCGGCGGCGCGGTTTACCTTGGCCTGGAAAGCCTCAACTACGAGGACTAGCTGCTGTTTTATGGCTGGCCGGTGAGAAGGGCGGAAGCAGTTGCTTCCGCCCTTTGAGCATATCGCCGTGAATTCTCCCTATTTCTGAAATTCCGAGCAAGTCTGCTCAGACATGCTCGCTTTTACAACAATGAGTCGCCTGGACAGGATTGCACCGCATTAACAAGGCTAAAAATACCCGTCAATACTGCACACGCGGCCAACTGGTTCATGAAACCCATCTCTTTCTCCCTGGTGATGCGCAATATTCTTGCCGGCTGTTCACTCTCCATAAACCGGCCCGGCTGAGCCGTTGAATTCCCCCCGCGAATTCAACGCGGCACGGATCACTCCCGCACCTCGGCCGCGATTATTGCACGGTAACTTGAAAGCCGGCATTTTGCGTTATGCTGCCGGAGGTTGCGGTAACCGTGACATCATAGATCGCTGCTCCCGTCGTGACGCTCAAGGCCGCGCTGGAAGCCGAGACGCCAAATGAGTCCTGGGCAACCACCGTAAAACTGTAGGTTGTCGCGGCCGACAAACCGCTCACCACATACGATGGATTGCTGGTTGTCCCGATGAGTTTGCTGTTCTGATATACGGAATAGCTGCTGACCGTGCAGTTGCTGCCTGCGCTGGCTGCCGTCCAAACAAGCGTGGTTCCGCTGCTGGTGGTCGATGCGGCCGTCAAGCCGGCAGGTGTGCCGGGCACGGAAGAACAGGTGGGAGTATTGTTGTTGCTGCTGGCAGCGCCGCCGCCTCCGCAGGCGACAATCTGTAGAATGCCCACGGAAGCAATCCAGAAGAGAAGCAGGAAGGGCAGTCTTTTCTTGCCTGGATAGCGGAAAGCGACTCCGGCCCCAAGCAGTGTTAGAGCAGAAAAGGGAAACACGCCTGCATAAAAGATTTCCGAGGCGGGATGCGGTGCAGGCGCCGGCTTGGAATGAAGCGATGCTGTTTCAGCCATCCGGGTCTTGTCTAACTGATTCTGCAGGAGGGATTGTGTGGCCGCGGTGGTAATTGTGAGTGATACAGTGGCAGGATTTCCACCGCCCAGCGTAGCGGTCGTGGATGGGCACGTCGCTCCAGCCATCGCCGCAGGAAGTGTGCAGGCAATTGAAACCGTACCGGAGAAACCTCCTACAGGAACAAGCGTCAGCGATACGGTTGCCGATTTTCCGGCAGAGACTGTGACGTTCTGAATGGGGGACGCAATATAGAAATCCGGCGCCACTGTTGCCTGCGCGCTGAATACAAGATGATCCAGGTCCGGCGCCCACGCACTGGCGTTGGACAATTCTACGAAATTATTTCCTGCATTGAGTTGTACCGGCGTTCCCGTGACGGAGGGAATGGCGAAACTTGTTCCGGTAAGAGTGAGCGGCGTGGCGGCGCCGCCGTTTACGCTGACATCATAGGTGCGCGTGCCGCTGGCCATGCCATAAATGGTCATGTTATACATTCCGGCGCTGGGCGCATTCACGTCCTCCAGAGTAATTGTGCCGCCGTTTCCGATGTATCCGGCCTCGTTTCCATCCAGGCACATATACCCCCATTCGTAGGAACACTGCTCGACAACAGCGCCGCCAGAAAGTATGTTAGCGGCGGCGGCGGACTCGTAGACCGTCTGCGTGGGAGTTGTGGCAATCGTCTGATAAGTAAGCGTGGAAGGCGCTTCCAGCTTCAGCAGAGCCACGCCATGGGAGGCCACGACAGTCGAAATGCCGTTGGTGTAAGTGCCCAAATCAACATGATTCCATACGTCGCGAACGTCCACAGATACAGAGGGACTGACGCCCAGATCGCTCCAGTTGGCGGTCATCACCGCGCTGGCGGCCGACTTGTTCAACAAGGCCACCACGATGCCATCCGCCACTTGCCTGGACCATACCTGCAAGCCGGAGCCATTATCCGAAAGCAGTATGCCCGGCGCTCCCACTATATCCTGGTCTATCGCGATAACTTCGGAGTTAGTGAGCGTGGCCAGCGTGGCGGCGGACATGTTGGTTAGATCATTGCCGGCGATCAGCGGCGCGGCCAGCATGGCCCACATGGCAAAGTGCGTTTGATACTCCGTGTCGGTCATGCCGCCATTGCCCACTTCCAGCATATCCGGATCGTTCCACGCTCCTGGTCCGGCGAATGCGGCAAGCGCGCTGGTGGCTTCGAGATTGTTGATCATCGAAAGCCAGTTATCCGAAATATCCGGCGTGGTTCTCCAGGAGTTGGCAATCGCCGGCGCCCAGGACCAGGGCTGCTTCGTTCCCCAGTCGCTGATGCTGTAAACGACATTTGCATTGGCCGCGGTCAGAGCCTGCGAAAACTGCGTGTATTGGGTTTGCGGATCGAGGCCTGAGTTATTGCACCAATCCATCTTGATATAATCGATTCCCCACGCCGCAAAAGTGTTGGCGTCTTGTTGATAGTGGCCATAACTTCCCGGACGGCCATCATCGCAGGTCTGGGCGCCCACATCCTCGTACAGGCCGATCTTGAGGCCCAGGTTATGGACATAACTCACCAGCGCGGGCATGCCGCTGGGAAAATTGGTGGGATCGGGAACCAGATTGCCGCTCGCGTCGCGGCTGGAAGCCATCCAGCAATCATCAAGATTGATATAGGTATAACCGGCAGCCTTCATGCCGCTGCTCGCCATGGCGGAGGCTTGCTGCTCGATGACATTTTCATTCAAGCCGCTGCACCCGTAGTGATTCCAACTGCTCCAGCCCATCGCCGGAGTCAGCGCCTGGCCGTTATAGCCCACATTCCACGACCAGCGGAACATGTTGGAGACTTGCGGGTTGGTCTCGGTCAGATTGTCGAAGTTATAGAACCAATGATATAAGTCAGGATTGTCGATGCCGGACCACGCGACCGTGGCGGCGCCATTGACACGGGCCCAGTCGAGTCCGCCCGTCAGCAGCGCTTGATCCGCGCGCAGATTGCTGCCCCACTGCTGCCAGAAAGGAACCGGACCGGTGGGGTTATCGTTTTGCACGCCGATCTCGGTCACCACCACGCGCGAAGCATACGGCCCAACGGCGTTAGCCATGGCTTGGAAGTTGCCTTGCCAGCCATTGGCGTCCCAGAACCAACTGTAGGAATGCAAACCCAGAAGCTGTTTGGTCAAACGCGAATCGGCGCCGATGGGCACTACGTTTCCGGCGTAACCGTCGCCATCCAGGATGCACTTGTGATCTGGCGGATTATAGCGGCTGAGGAACGCCGCATAGAGGTTAGTGAGATCCGTGTCGTTATAGGCGGCGGGCTCATTGATCGGCTCATAGCGAACCATCATGGTATTGCCGTAGACGGCGTTCACGGCGTCCCACATCGCGTACCAGGTGGTCGTGTCGGCGACTACATTTCCCGACGCGGCCCAAAAGCAGAGAATCACCTTGATGCCGGTGCTGTTGACGCCATCGATGGCTCCCTGGTAGATGGCCCAATCATTGCCCGCGGCCAGCGCGGAGGTAATTGGCATGCGAACCGCCTTCCCCCCGGCCTTCTTGATGGCGTTGCCGGCGGTCTGTCCTTCGGCGTAGGCCTGCGCGTAGGTTTCACTCCCGGTCATGCCGGAGGGCCACGCCGCGCCGGCGCCGTTGTCCGTGGGGTTGGCCCAATTCATGCCCTGCAGGCCATCGGTGAGCAGCGTTTGCGCGCTGGCGTTCATGCCACAGAACCAGATTACGAATGCGCCCAAATAGAGAGCCAGGAGTGTCTTTTTCATCTGCTTATTCCCTTCCGGTGATAACTCCGTTGCTAGACTGAAAACTGCTGTTGCCGCCTATCTGCGGCTCTCGATCTTGTAGAGAACGACTCCGTGCGCGGCCACATTGGCGTCAACCGAGGAGGAAGCGCGCACTGTTTTACCAGTCCATAGTTCATGGATGCTCTCAGGAGAAACGGGGATTCCCAGCTGCCTCCAGGCCATTTGAACGCGCGCCGGGGAATTGGAAAAATTGAACAGGGCAACGTAATCCACGCCCGCCTGTTCTCCCTTTGCGGTCCAAATATGCAGATCGTCCTTGGTGTAGGCAATCTTGCTCTGCGTAGCATGCTGATCGATCGCCAGCAACTCGCGATTGGTAAGCAGAGAGCGCGTAAAGGGATCAAGCGAGGGCAGATCGCCGCCGAAGATCAGCGGAGAATGCAGCATTGACCACAGCGACATCATGGTCTTCTGCTCGTCGTGCGACAGCCTGGATTCGCGGTCATTGCCCTGTTCCGCGCGGATGCCAATGCGCCCCAAGGGCAGCATGTCGGCGTCCGGCCAATGCCCAGCGGAGACCAGCGGAACCCACGACGCCGCGTCCTTGTACATTGCCTTGAGCGAATCCCAGTTGTCCCACAAGTCATCCTCGATGCGCCACATTTCGGCGTTCGCGCGCAGGTCATCCATCTCGGCCAGCGGCGCGGGACCGGGCGAAAGGCTGAGGACCATCGGACGCCCGCTGTGCTGAATCGCCTGATGCAGAGCCGCGATTTCGTCCTGATGATATGGGCGCGCCATGTCGTCGGCCTTGATGAAGTCCACGTCCCAGGCCGCATAGAGCGCGACAATCGAGTCATAATAAGCCTGCGCGCCGGGTTTAGACATATCAACGCCATACATATCCGTATTCCATGCGCAGATACTCGACTGATTCGCGATCTCCGAGGCGTGAATGCCGGTTCCTGGAATAACCAGATTCTCTTTCACGGCCTGGCGCGGAATGCCGCGCATGATATGAATGCCGAACTTCAGCCCCTTGCTGTGTACATAGTCGGCAAGCGGCTTGAAGCCCGCTCCATTCGCGGAGGAGGGAAAGCGATTGACTGCCGGAATGAGCCTTCCATTTCCGTCCATGGCAAGCGCGGCGCCATCCCGATAGCCATGGGCCTTCGCTTGCGGCTCGTACCATTGAATGTCCACGACGATGAACTGCCAGCCAAACTGCTTCAAAGAGGAGGCCATGGCGTCGGCGTTGGACTTCACTTCCGATTCGCGCACGGTGGTTCCGTAAGCGTCCCAACTGTTCCAGCCCATCGGCGGAGTTGGCGCGAGAAGCCTCGATTGTGCATGAATTGAATTCGTCGGCAATGCCGCCATCGCGACAAATGCAAGAAGAAATATGAAGGCGAAAGAGGGCGCATTCAACAGACGGATTGTGCGCTCGGCGAGGTTGCTGTATTTCATCGATTCTCCAGGCGGTTCTTTCAAGAAGTCAGGCATCAATGCTCGATTTGCAAGATCGGGAACTCGATCCGTTGAGTAGTGAAAAAATGTAACTCGAATAAAGACGGATAGCAGTTTGCGCTGGCGGCGAACCGGAACCCTCGCTTCCGCCCCAGGGGAAAAAGCGCGGATTCCGTTCGGTAAGGGCGCTGATGGCCTCAAGGACCAGGAACGCTGTTGGGATTTACCACATGATCATGGCGGACAACCATGTAGCGCGTGGTGAATTCATTTGGTAATGAAATCATCGGTTGGAGACCTTGGTTACTGGGTTAGAATCCACTGCTGGTTGTAGCTGGTATCCGTACCCCACTGCTGCATGTATGCTCCATTGGAGGTGGCTCCGTCCGTATCGGCGCACATGCCGGTTGTCTGGTTGATCAGTTTGTAATAGCCGGAGTCAGTCGCCTCGAAGGCCCAATACTGATTGGTGCTGCCGCTGTTCGACCACTGATCAAGGGCTGACCCGTTGGAGGTGTACCCCATGCCGTCCAGGTATTCGCCCGTGGCTTTATTCTGGATATGCCACCAGATGCTTCCATCGGCAACCAGTATCCATTTTTGGTTGTTGCTGCTGCTGCTGCTCCATTGCGCAACACTAGCTCCGTTGGCCGTAGCGCCCAAATTGTCCAGGTACATGCTGTTGGCGCGGTTCTCCAACCGGTAAGTGCCTGCGACCACGGCATTCATTTCCTTCCATGACCACCGGAACATGTTGGCGACTTGGGTATTTGCCTCGGTGAGATTGGTGAAGCTGTAGAACCAGTGGTAGAGATCCGTATTGTTGATGCCGGACCAGGCGAGGGAGGCAACGTTATTGTCGCGCGCCCAGGCGAGTGCTCCGCTCAAAACAGCTTGGTCGGGTTGCATCCCGAAATCCCACTGCTGCCAGAAAGGTACCGCGGGGTTGCGCCCATCGGTCTGCACGCCAATCTCGGTGATGACGGTTCTCCAGGCATAACTGCCCACTGCGGCGGCCACGGCGTTGTAGTAGCCCTGCCAACTGGCTCCGCCTCCGCTATAAGGCGCCGAGAAATACCAGGAGTACACATGCAAGCCCAGCAACTGATTGCTGAGCCGGGAGTCGGCGCCGACCGTGGTGACGGGAGCGGCATAGCCGGTGCCGTCCAGGATGCACTTGAAGTTGGCGGGACTGTAGCGCGCGAGGAAGGCCGCATAGAGGTTATTGAGGTCCGTGGCGGAATAGGCGGCCGGCTCGTTGATCGGCTCGTAGCGGACGCTCATTGTGCTGCCGTAGACAGCGTTGACCGCGTCCCACATGGCGTACCAAGCCGTCTGGTCGGAAACAACGTTTCCCGACGCGGCCCACCAACACAAAATCACGCGGACGCCGGTGCTGATCACGCCATTGATGGTGCCCTGGTAGATGGTCCAGTTGCTGCCGGTAGTCAAGGCGCTGGTGATCGGCATGCGAACCGTATAACCGCCCGCACCCCGTATGGCATTGCCGGCAGTCTGTCCGGCAGCGTAGGCCTGGGCGTAAGTGTAGGAACCGCTCATGCCATCAGGCCATGCCAGACCGTCTCCGTTGACTCCTACTGCGTTGGATACGGAATTTGACCAGTTCATCCCTTGCATGCCATTCACTCCATTTGTCTGGGCGTCGGCAGTCGCGTGGAAAAGCAAGATTACGAGAACAGTTGCGATGAGGATTAACAGTTTGCTCTTTTTCAACGGACATCCTCCTGTACTCCGGTCATACCGGCAAGTTGTGATGGACGAAAACGTCGCACGGTGGAGTTTTGCGAACTCGCAGGACCACCTGTCCTGCAAGTCCGCGCATAAGGATAGCCGCGAAGTGTTAACCGTGCAGGCGCGGGCCGGGTACTGAACCGCGCATGGGATTCACACTTTGGGCCGCTGTTGTTGTTGGAGAGTAGCCTCAGGCTTCAAGCGGCTGGAATGGGTTCGCGACTGTCGCCAGCCGCGAACCCATGGCTGCTTACCACATGATCTTGGCGGACAACTGCACCTGACGTGGTGGAGTCATCTGGTTGGCGTAGGTCAAGTTGATGGTGCCGAAGTTCGGATCCCACGGCGCCCACCAATAGCCTTCGCCATCCCAGTCCGGGTGGTTGGGCAGGTTATAGCTCTCGAAACGCACTTCGAGCTTCGTCTGCCGCCAAACCGGGAAGGTCTTGGTCATGCTCAGATCGAGTTGCTGCCCGCGAGGGTTGTAGACGCCGGAGTCGCTTACGTTCTGAAAAGCAGCCCAGCCCGGTCTTTGAATGAAGTCGAAGTCTTCCCGCGCTGTCGGGGTGGTCTTCGGGCAGACGGCATAGCCCTCCGGCTGGAGGTTGCCGTTGCCGTCGTAGTAGCCAACACAGGTGCTGGAAGCAGCAATTTCAGGTGTTCCGTTTCGTACGATGCGGTGCACGCCGTAGTGCTGCGTGTGGACCACTTCCAGCCAGTTGCAGTAGGCCTCCCCGCAAACAGCCGGCCAGGGCAATCCGACGCCGGAATGGGTGCCCGCCTGGTAGTAGTAAATGGCGCCCATCGTCCAGCCGCCAATCGCGCCATCCACCAGGCGATTGGAGTTGCCCAGGAAGGTGCGTCCCTTGCCGACCGGCAGATGCCAATCGCCGTTGGCGGTCAAGCGCCACTTGCGGTTGCCTAAATCCACGTAGTGTCCGCGGATGCGGTAGTTTGCATCGAACATGGTTCCCGAATCCATCGTCTTGGCCCACACAAAGCTGCCGTGCGCCGTCAGCGCATTGCTCCAGCGGTGGGTGACCACGGCCTGCAGCGAGTTGAACTGGGTCTTGCCATCATTCTGCTCGCTTTGATTGATGTCACCGAACTGCGGCATGGGGCGCGTGTAAGTGCTGGCCGAGAGGTACTGGTTGGTGTAATAGCCATTGTTGTTGCCGGTATTGGCCGTAGAGAAGCCGTCAACGTTCAGAAACGGATTGGGCACCCATTCCGGGTTGTTGCCTGCGCTGTTGCAATTGTTGTACGTCGTGATCGATGCGCCCATTTCCAGATTGCAAGCGGACGCAAACGCGGTGCTGATGTGGTTGATGTTGTCCCCGGAGTCCAAGCGGAAGCCGGTGCTGCCCACGAAGCTCAGATCGACCGTGGTGTGGGCATTGAGTTGACGTTCGGCCCCCAGGGAGTAGTTCAATACGCCAGGAGTTTTGAAGTTGCGGTTGGAGACGTTCAAGTTGTCGCCCAACTGCGACTTAAGCCCCAAGGCCGCGCCCACTGGCTGAGCAATGGTCGGGAAGGGGTTGCTGATGGTGGCGCCGTTGGGAAGCAATCCGCCGTCCGTGCTGCCCTGATAATTTGTCGATTGGCTGAAGCCGACGTTATTGCCCTGGCCGGCGAACTGGATAAACGTGTCGCCGATGCCGCCGCGAATGACCGTCTTGTTATTCAGCGAGTAGGCAAAGCCGATGCGCGGCTGAATCGAGGTGAAGTCCTCATTGAACAGCGTGCGCGGCTGGCCGTTGACGCCGGCATAGGTCAAACCGCCTTTTAGCGTAATGCCGCTCGGCAGGTTGGTGACCTCGGACATGACCGGGTTCGTCGTGGTGGTGTCCAGATCGCCAATCATCTTGTTCATGCCTTCAGAGGGCGCTCCCTGGAAGTCCCAGCGCGCGCCAATGTTGACGGTCAGCTTCCGGGTGACCTTCCAATCATCCTGAACAAAGGGAGCAAAGTAGGGGTAACTGAAGTAGGAGTTGGGATTGATGTTGAAGTAGCCGCCGTCCATGGTGCCCAGCAGCATCGAGGCCACGCCGAGTCCCTGCGTGTTTCCCGCGTTATTGGGTTCGTTGAAGGCCTGCCCTTGGGTCCAGCCGCCGCCTACGTTGAAGGCGCCGGAAGAGGCCCCGGAGGTAAAGTTGCTGGCATGCATCCAGCGGTAGTCCATGCCCGCCTTGATCGTATGCTTGCCACGAATGTAGGTCCAGATGGGCATCGCGGCAATGGTGCTGGAGACGGAAGTCTTGTTGCCGCCATTGCCGGCCCAGTTGCCGAATCCGGTGACCCCACCGACAGACATCGACGGGAAAACGGAGGGCGTGCCGGGGATGATCAGGCTGCTCAGACCGACCTGGGAGAGATCGAAGGGGGTCATGCCTTCGTGTTCCGCATCGATATACCGCGTGTAGGAGACATGCAGATCGAGGACGGAATTGGAGCTGAACGTATGCAGCCAGTCACCGGTAAAGAAGTGGTTTTGCCGGATCAGCGGAAAGACTCCTTGCTCGGCCGCGCCGGGAAGCCCGTTGGAATCGCCATTGCTCTGGAAGCGCTTGTTCCAGGCGAAACGAAGATAGGCTTTGTCCCGGTCGCCGAAGTTGTGGTCCAGGCGCGCCACCACGTTCTTGAAACGATCCGTTCCATCCTGCTGCCATTTGTAGTTTTGCATACCCCACGATTGATTGGAGGGCGTGGCAACGTTGGGCAACGGAAGATAGCTCAGCAACTTCTGTGCGGTGGCATTGATCCGGTTGCTGGGGATGATATTCCCGGCAAATTGCGAGCGAACGCCGTTGGCGCCGGTCTCCGTCAAGGGATCGAAGATGTTGATCTGTTGCTGGGCGCTTCCACTCCAATATGTATACTGGCTGAAATCGCCGGTCTGAGTTACGTTCTGGGTTGTGGAACCGGGGCTGAGCGCGGGCACATTGTCGATTCCCGAATTCGGCTGGTTTTCCTGATAGTCTTCGAACTGCCCCTCGAAGAAGGTCTTGTTGCGTCCGTTGAAAAGATACGGAATCACCACCGGACCGTCGGCTTCGACGCCGAACTGGTTGCGCATATCGCTGCCTTTCGGCAGGTTGATGATCGGACCGGCGTTGAAGTGCGAATTCGCGTCCAATCCGGTGCGGCGGGCGTTCTCATAGACCTGCCCATGTAGCGTGTTGGTGCCGTATTTGGTCACAACGTCAAAGACGCCGCCGCCGGTGTGGCCGTACTGCGCATCGTAGGGATTGGAGATGAACTTCATCTCCTGAACACTGGCTGTCGGAGGCACATAGCCGATATTGCGGCCGCCATACGAATTTGAATCATTCGGCGAGCCATCCATCTGGAAATCGTTGGTGTCGGCTCCCTGACCGTTGGCCGAGAAGAGGTTGATCGAGTTGTTATCGAATGGACGCACCCATTCGGCTCCGGCGGTTGCATTGCCGGCAAAGTAGACGCCCGGTTCGGCGTTGGCCAGCATCAAAGGGTTGCCGCTGTCGAACGGAGACTGCTCCAACTCGTCCGTCGAAAAGGTCACGCCGCGGTCAGCGTGGGTCTGGTCGATCTGCGCCTCTTCGGCGTGGACGGTGATGCTCTCCGTGGTCTTGCCCGGCTTCAGGGTCAGCTTGACGGTGATGGTGGCTTCCAGTTGCAGGTGGATGCCCGTCTCGCGCGCGGTATCGAATCCGGGCGCGGTGGCCGAGATATCGTAAATGCCCGGCTTGAGGCTGATGAAGGTAAAGTCCCCCGACGAGGTTGTGGTCGTGGTGATGTCCACGTTCGTCAACTCGCCGTGAGCTGTGACTGTAGCTTTGGGAAGAACGGCGCCGGTCGAATCAGTGACCCGGCCGGTAATGCCTGTGGAGAATTGTCCCCATGCGAGGAACGGGGCTGCGATCGTCAGGAATAGAACGATCCAGCGTGCTAGAAGTACAGAGCGTTTCATCTGAAGTGCCTCCGAGTATTGCTACTTCTGGGTTTCGGGTATACGTTTGCTTGGGCCGTTGGGAACCTCGTGTCCAAAAGAGCTTCCAAGAGGCCCCTGGCTTCTGGACGCCTCTTCCCAAGTGGTGTTCGTTGATCCGGAATACTTCTCTACTCGTTTCACTTTGCTTACCTGGTCTCGGCGCGTTTACCACGACAGCGCTCTTCCCTGCTGCCGCCGGTAAACTGGCAGAAAACCATCTGCCGCTAAACCGTCTCTACTAGGCATTGTTAAGCAGAGAAGTTGCAAGATATA
The DNA here is from genome assembly GCA_964450895.1 of uncultured Occallatibacter sp. Taxonomy (GTDB): domain Bacteria; phylum Acidobacteriota; class Terriglobia; order Terriglobales; family Acidobacteriaceae; genus Telmatobacter. The sequence continues at coordinate 19,462 of CAYVGW010000048.1, forward strand.
AACGGTTCTTCACATGTGAAATTTGTTGATAATAAAAGTGTTAAATATTTATTATTTGCAAACTCAATAGCGCGCGTTACAATGCGATCCATGCACGGTTTGGTGCCCAATCTCTGATTTTCATCTCCCCGGCGTTGATCTATATGGCGGAAAGGCCGCAATAATGACCATCGAGAGCGTTCAAAGACGCGGCGGTGATGAGGCAGACTCATTCCACGCAGGAAGCGAGCCGGATGCCTCCCGCTTACCTCTTTCTGTTGAAAATGAGGAATCAATTCCGTCGCCTGCTTTGATTGCCGAAGCGCTCAAACATATCCTGGACAGTGAGCACTTCCGCACCAGCACGCGCGGAAAACAGTTTCTCCGCTTCGTCGTCCAGTACCGGCTGGAAAATCACCCCGAACCGTTGAAAGAGCGCATGATCGGCGCCGCGCTCTTCAACCGGCCATTGGATTATGCGACCGGGGACGATTCGGTCGTCCGAGCGCAAGCCCGTGAGGTCCGGCGGCGGCTCGAACAGTATTACGCGGCGCATGCGCAGGAAAGCCCCCTTAGAATTGATCTCCCCATTGGAGCCTATACTCCTGAATTCAAACTGGATGTGAACCAGAAAAGTGAAGACGGAGAGGGGACCAGCTTGGCGCCTCTTGCCGTTCCGCTCAGCCCTTATCCAGCCTCGGCCGCGGCGATCGAGGGAGAATGGATTCCCGGAAGGAAAAGATACAAAATGCTCATATTGGGTATTTTGGCCACTCTGTTTTGCACCGGAATTGTTATCTATTTCCTCTCCAAGAACCCCGCAAAGATGCCCAAATCCTCGGTTGCGCAGTTTTGGACTCCTGCCCTTTCCTCTTCCAAACCGCTCTTGATTTGTTTGCCAAAGCCGATCTTCTATCGTCCGTCCGTGGAACTGTATAAGCGCAGCGCGAAAACTCCCGGTGAGTTTGACCACGAAGTCGATCGCATGAACAGCGCACCGCATCTTCAGCCCGGCGACAAACTCAACTGGGATGAAATGGTCCTCTATTACGATTACGGCGTGGGAAAAGGAGATGTGCAGGCTGCCGTCCGATTCTCCAACTTTCTCGGCCGTCTGGGCAAGGATAGCGAAGTCCGAATTGGCAATGGCTATTCCTTTGAAGATCTGCGCAATTCTCCTGCCGTCGTGATCGGCGCTTTCAGCAACCCATGGACAATGCAGATGACCTCCGGCTTGCATTTCTCCTTTGTCGACGACGAAAAAGGGCGCCGCATTCTGGAGCAAGGACCATCTGGCCGATCCTGGGAAACACAGCACACGTCTCCAGCCGTGGATTTTGGCCTGGTGACTCGGCTGCTGGATTCCAATACTGGGCAGTTTGTCGTGCTGGTCGCTGGACTTGAGGCAAGCGGCTCCGACGCCGCGGCTGATCTGATCGTGAATCAAAATGCTTTGGAGAAAGCTCTGCACGGCGCGCCCAAGGATTGGCCTCAAAAAAATCTCCAGATCGTCATCAGCACAACAGTCCGGGATTCTGCCGCTGGTCCCGCCAAAGTAATTGCCGTGTACGTCTGGTAGGCGGAACCGATCCGTGCTTCCTATTTTCCGATATGCGTTACAAATGCTCGGATTCGCCAAACGTTGAAGAAGGCGCAGCGTGTGTTGCATCTCCGGCTCAGTGAATTGGATGGAGATGCCGCTTTGTGCCGCAGTCTTTGTGACCATCCGCTTCCGCTCCGCGCTGCCATTACACCCGATATGCAATCCATTCTTTTGGAAGTCTATATGCAGTCCCTTGAAGATGGGGTTCGTTCGACGGTGAACTCGATTTACGACGAGTTGAGCGTACCGGCACGTGGGGATCAAAGCCATCTGCGACGGTTCGGCATAACCATGCAGGCCGAAAGCAAAACGACGCGTCAGTCGTTTCCGCGAGGGAAACGGCGGACACTCAAAAGCCAGTTCGTGGTGTGGTTTTGGAATTGCGACAAGATTGCGACAACGCCGAGATGGGAGGGATCTTCTAAATGATTGATTTATTTGGTGGACCTGGTCGGGATCGAACCGACGACCTCTTCCATGCCATAGCCCCTATTAAATGTACTTTCAACAACTTACAGGCCGCTGGGGACTGCCAAACCACGCGGAAATACGCCGAAGGCGGAGATTTAGCAGGTGATTTTGCAGGTGAAGAATGAATATTGCCCCTGGCGTGGGCTGCGGCGGTAAGGTCGCACTCTTGCCGCACCGATCAACGTCGTAGGAGTTCCCGACATCGGGCATTGCAGCGCGAAGTGCCGAAAAAGGTCAACCGTCGCGCGGTGGCGGAGAAAACCGTCCGCGAGATAGAGGTTGGCGCTCCAGAATAACCGGCACCGTACATGCGGGTCGTATACCTTCTCGATTAGAATCGTTCCGTGCCTGGTCGGTGCGCAAATTGTTGCCCGCATCGCGCTTTCGCAGAGAAGGGAGAAAGGTATTCCAGTGAGCGAGATGACCCTTTTCGAAGAACGGCCGGTGCGCCGGGTCTTTCACAATGAGGAGTGGTGGTTTGTTCTCACCGACATTGTCAGCGCGCTGACGGACTCGCCCGCTCCCTCCGATTATCTGAAGAAGCTACGCCGCCGCGACCCCTCTCTGACCGAGGCCTTCAAAGGGGGGGGACAGTTTGTCCCCCCCCTTGCGCTTCCCTTTGAAACGGAGGGGGGAATGCAAAGGCTCCAATGCTGGAACGTCCCCGGAATTCTCCGGCTGATCCAGTCCATCCCTTCCCCCAAGGCGGAGCCGTTTAAGCGTTGGCTTGCGAAAGTGGGCTATGAACGCTTGCAGGAGATCGCCGATCCGGCTTTGGCGCTGGAGCGGACCAGGGAGAATTGGCGCAAGCTGGGCCGCAGCGAAAAGTGGATCACCCAGCGCATGACCGGGCAGGAGACGCGCAACAAACTGACCGACTACTGGGCCAGTCACGAGATAAAGCAGGGGGAGGAGTTCGCCATCCTCACCAATATCATTCACGAAGAATGGTCCGGCGTCTCGGTCAAAGAGCATAAAGACCTGAAAGGACTGGAAAGCCAGAATCTTCGCGATCACATGAGCGAGGCCGAACTCATCTTCACGGCCCTGGCCGAGCTTTCCACGCGCCAGATCGCGGAAACTGAGGCGGCGGTGGGATTGCCCGCCAACAAAAGGGCCGCAAAGACCGGCGGCGGGATTGCCCATCGCGCCCGAGTGGAACTTGAAAGCAAGACAGGTCGAAAGGTGGTTACCGGCGAGAACTACCTGCCGCCGTCCAAAACGAAAAAGAGTCTCAAGCGTTGAGCCACCTGCGGTGGGGCTGCTGCAGGCCTGCGGCGCAGAGAACGAACGGTCTCGGTAACCCACCGTTCGTGGACCCGAGCAATAATTCAGCCTTCCGTGCCTAAAATGGTGCGGAATCGGAGACTCGACGATGACGGGATCGAACGACCCGCAACAGACTGAACTGGCATCGAAGTTTACGGTAGCCGATTATCAGGCCGCGTACGCTTTGAAAGACAGGGCCAAGATTGCAGAAGCTCTGCGCCGCCGGTTCAGGGAACGATACATTAATCCTGTAACGCCAGAAAAAGGCAAGGAGGTGCATGGTTTCACGATGATGGCGATCTCTTGTCTGATGATTGAATCGCTACAATCATTCTCTGAGGGCTGGGAAAACAGCAATGGCAAGAGTGAGATTGCTTTCTGTCACTTCTTTGACAGTCACTCCCAATTTGATAGTTTTCGAGGCTACTTGGCGCAATTTTATAGGAATGTCCGCCCTCTGTGCCAAGATGAGTGAGACAGGTTCCCCCTCAACAATTACTGTAGGGCGGAGAAGGAAGTCTCATCTTGGCAAGTCTATAGAACATTCAGAAGAAAGGTTTATCTTCCGCTGCGTTGGCAGCTTCGGAGCGTAGCGGAGAAGCTGCCAACGCAGCGGGCGCCGCGCCACCCCCCTCCCGCCTGCCGGTCCCCGATTCCGAAGTGGTCGCCCGGCCGCGCCGCCGCCGCTTCACCGCCGAGTATAAGCGATCCATCCTCGACCAGGCCGACGCCGCGCAAGACTCCGGCGCCATCGGCGCCTTGTTGCGCCGCGAAGGCCTCTACGCCTCGCACTTGACCACCTGGCGGCGGCAGCGCAAGCAGGGCGAGATCGACGCCCTCACGGCCAAAAAACGCGGCCCCAAAGTGCTCGTCAGCCCGCTGGTCAAGAAGAATCGCGAGCAGCAAGCCGTCATCGCCCGCCTGACCAAGAAGCTGAAGAACGCCGAATTGATCATCGAGGTTCAAAAAAAAGTAGCTGCTCTATTGGGCAACCCGATTCCCAACATCCAGATCGACGAGGTGAACTTATGAGCGCCGCTTTGGAGTTAGGCGACAGCGTCGGAAAAGCAGTTGCCTGCCGCGCCCTTGGTGTGCCGCGCGCCACGCTGTATCGGCGTATGCAGCCATCCGCTCCGCCGCGGCCTCGCCCCACGCCGGAGCGCGCGCTCACTACGGCGGAACGGCAGGTTGTGCTCGACCATCTGCACGCGGAGCGCTTCCGCGACAAGGCTCCGGCGGAGGTCTACGCAACCCTGCTGGACGAAGGCATCTATCTCTGCTCGATCCGCACCATGCATCGCATTCTGGCGGATAACTCGGAGTTGAAGGAACGCCGCAATCAGCTTCGCCATCCGCAGTACAAAAAGCCGGAACTGCTGGCCACCGGACCCAATCAAGTCTGGAGTTGGGATATAACGAAGTTACTCGGACCGGCTAAGTGGACTTACTTCCACTTATACGTGATCCTGGACATTTTCAGCCGCTACGTGGTGGGATGGATGGTGGCACCGCGCGAAACCGCCGAGCTAGCCAAGCGCCTGATCGCCGAAACCTGCGCCAGACAAGGCATCGATCCGGGTACGCTGACCATCCATGCGGATCGCGGAACCTCGATGACTTCCAAGCCGGTGGCGCTGTTGATGGCCGACCTGGGCGTGACAAAAACGCATAGCCGGCCGCACGTCTCGGACGATAATCCATACTCGGAGAGCCAGTTCAAAACTCTCAAGTACATGCCTGAATTTCCTGAGCGTTTCGGCTCCATCGAGGACTCACGCGCTTTTTGTCAGCAGTTTTTTCCCTGGTACAACACCGAGCATCATCACGGCGGGATCGCTTTGCTGACCCCGGAGATGCTGCATTACGGCATGGCGGTAGAGGTGATCGAGCAACGGCAAAAGGTGCTCGATGCGGCCTATGCGCGCAACCCGGAACGCTTCACCCACGCCCGACCCAAGCATCCGCCCCAGCCCACAGCGGTCTGGATCAACCAACCACTCCCAGCCATTTCAGCCATCGCTACAGAGCGAAATCTACACTAAACTCTGAAGTCACCTGTCTCACAATGCTTGACACGACGCCCACAACCTCGATCTTGGAAAGTGCACTTTCGATGGTTTGAAGGTCGCTAGCTAGAGACCGAATCAGTCCCGTCAAAGCTGGCTCGGTCCTATCCGAATTGTGGGCAATCGAGAGACTCCGGGGAGGGCCCCCTCTCCTTTACATAATGAGCGATTTGCCCATGAATCTGCCGTTCATGTACTATTGAACATGCGAGAATTGAAACCTACATTGAGCAGTCCTGCTCAGATGGACCGTGGTACTTTGCTGGCGTTTGCGAAGGGAAACACGATTGCCGTCGAAATGCGAGGATCGTCCCGCAGAGGATACGTGCATTGAACCGTGGGATCGCTGGAATGAGCGGCTTGGCCATCGTGGCAGGCGCGGCGGCATTGCTTGTCATGCATTACCGGGCGCGGCCAAGGATCGCGGTGATTCCGAGGACATGTGGAACATTTCTGTGGGAAGCCGAACACGTGGGCGTCGCGCGCGTCGCAGCAGAGAAGCGGCTCGATATTTATTGGAATGCACCCATGCGCGAGGACGATGTCCAAGGACAGATCGAGATTATCAATCGTGCCATGTCGCGCGGTGCAAAGGGTCTGATTCTTGCTCCGATAGAGGCTAGGCCTCTGGTTGCATCCGTCCATCGCATCGTCCAAAAAGGCACACCGGTCGTTGTCATTGGGACAGATCTAGGTATTGAGACAGGAGAACGTCTGGCGTATGTTCTCAGCGACGACGATCAGGCAGGCCGGCTTGCGGCGAAACATCTTGGCCGGCTACTGCAGGGCAAAGGGGATATTGCCATTCTGGGCATCAATCGCTCTTTGACGGGCATGGCGGCACGCGCTGCAAGTTTTGACGCCACCCTGGCGAACGAGTTCCCTAACATACATGTGATACACCGCAGCCTCGCGATGCTGAATGTATCGCAAGAGCAGCAGATCGCAGAGAAGTTGCTTACCGAAGATGCGCAGATCGATGCGATCGTGGCCCTCAATGAGTCTTCCACGCGGGGAGCGTATTATGCGCTCTCCGAGGCCGGCAAGGTGG
>CAYVGW010000049.1:0-25355 GCA_964450895.1 uncultured Occallatibacter sp.
AAATAGGAAGACCAGGCGTGGACCAGGAGGTCCACGCAACAGCCGACCGGGAGGTCGGCGCTACGGAGTGGCCGGGAGGCTGGCGCTACGGATGCTTGCCGGGATGGACGAGCATCGCGGTGGCGACGGCGATTTGGCCGTAGCTGAGGCCGCCGTCGCCTGGGCTGACGGCGCGATGCTGGAAGACGGCAAAACCTTCGGCCTCCAGCTTCAGGCGCAGCAGACGCGCGAGTCTGCGGTTGTGCAGGCAGCCGCCGCTGAGGGCGACTTGATTCACGCTCGTTGCCGTTCGCGCCTGCATGGCGGCTTGCGCAAAGGCCTGCGCGACGCTGGCATGAAAGCGCGCTGCGATACGCGGCTTGGCGACTCCGGCGCGCAGATCGGCGATCAGCGCGCGCCAGAGCGGCGCGGCGCTGATGCACATCGGCTCGCGCCTGGTCCAATCACCGCCGGCAAATTCCACGGGATAGGCGGGCGCGTCGTCCGGCTCGTCGATGGCGAGGCCTTCCAGTTCGATGGCGGCTTGGGCTTCATAATCGACGGCGCGGCGATGGAGCACGACGGCGGCTACGGCGTCGAAGAGCCGACCGAGGCTGGAGGTTTGCGGCGCGTTGATGCTGCGCTCGATCATGCGGTCGAGGAGTTGCGCCTCTTGGCTGGTTGCGCCGGAGAGCGAGGCTGCTGATTCCAGATCGAAGCCTGCTGCGCGCAGGTGGGCGAAGGCCATGCGCCACGGCTCCTTGATGGCTTTTTCGCCTCCCGGCATGGCAACGTATTCGAGATGGGCGAAGCGCTCAAAGCTGCCGGGTTGGGCGATCAGGACTTCACCGCCCCAGATCTTTCCGTCGGTTCCGTAGCCGGTGCCGTCGAGGGCCAGGCCGAGGACCGGGCCGGTGAGCGCGTGTTCACTGACGCAGGCGGCGATGTGCGCGTGATGGTGCTGCACGGCGAGGAGCGGGAGGTTGCGCTGGGCGGCCCACTCTTTGGCCCACGTGGTGGAGAGGTAGCCGGGATGGAGATCGTGGACGACGGCCTGCGGCTCAATCTGGAAGGTGCGCATCAAGTGGTCGAGGGATTCGCGGAAGAAGTCGAGGCCGGCGAGGTTTTCCAGGTCGCCCATGTGCTGGCTCTGATAGGCGAAGCGGCCGCGGGCGAGGGTGAAGACATTTTTCAGGTGGCCGCCGACGGCGAGCAGGGGCGGGGCGTCGAAGGGCAGCGGCACTCCTAGCGGGACATAGCCTCGTGCGCGGCGCAGCAGTTGGGGCGCTCCATCGACGATGGCGGCGACAGAGTCGTCGCAGCGCTGGAGGATTTCGCGGTCGTGCAGCAGGAAGGCGTCGGCGATTGGACCGAGGCGGGCGAGGGCTTCGTCGTTGTCGATGGCGATAGGCTCTTCACTGAGGTTGGCGCTGGTCATGACCAGGGCTTGGACGAGCGGATCAGCGAAGAGAAGATGATGGAGCGGGGCGTAGGGCAGGAAGAGGCCGAGCCAAGGGATTCCGGGGGCGACGGCCTCGGCGATGCTTTCCTCAGTCCCAAACTCGGAACCGGGGGCGCCCAGAGTCGATGCGATGGGCGAGTCTGGACGGCGGCGGGCGAGGACGATGGGGCGGGCGGGCGTGACGAGGAGGGCTTCTTCCTCGGCGGTGAGGGCACAGAGCTTCCGCGCGGCTTCCAGGTCGCGGACCATGACGGCGAAGGGCTTTCCATAGCGGCGCTTGCGCAGGCGCAGGCGCATCACGGCTTCCTGATTCGTGGCGTCCACGGCAAGATGAAAGCCGCCGATGCCTTTGATGGCTACGATACGGCCGGCGCGCAGCAGGTGGATGGTTTGAGTGACTGGGTCGACGTGGCTAGAGGGTGGAAGATGCTGGGCTTGGGGCGAAGTTTGAAGCGCGGCTGAGATTGTGTTGGATAAAGGCAGCGAGTTAGCTTCCGCTACGCGGAAATCGCGAGTCCGCGAGTTCGCGGGTATTTCAACTGAATGAAGAGTTCGCGGGTTAGTTGTTGTTTCGTGGTGGTTTTGAATTGGCGGGTTAGCTTCCGCTGCGCGGAAATCGCGGGTTGGCGAGTTGGCGGGGCTAATCACGGGGGAAGCATTCGCGCTTACCAGCCAGAGGCGCGGGCCGCAGCTCCAGCAGGCGTTGGGCTGGGCGTGGAAGCGGCGGTTGAGGGGATCGTCGTACTCCCGCTGGCACTCCGGGCACATAGGAAACTTGGCCATCGAAGTCTGCGGCCGGTCATAGGGAATCCGCCGCGTGATGGTGAAGCGCGGGCCGCAGTTCGTGCAGTTCAAAAAAGGATAGAGGAAGCGGCGGTCGGCGGGGTCGAGCAGTTCGCGCAGGCAATCGGGACATGTGGCGGCGTCGGCGGGGATGGCGGTGGTGACCTGGCCGGCGGAGTCGCTGGCGACGATATGGAAGCCCGGGGCGCCGGTTGGGGGGAGCGGGCTGACGGTGATGGAGTCGATGCGGGCGAGCGGCGGCGGCTCGGAGCGGAGGCGGGTGAGAAAGGCGTCGAGGCGCTCCGGGGGGCCTTCGATCTCGATGGTCACGCCGCCGACGCCGTTGCCGACAGAGCCGGTGAGGCCCTCCTCCAGCGCAAGGCGGTAGACGAAGGGGCGGAAGCCGACGCCCTGGACGACGCCTCGGACCTGGGCGGCGCGCCGTTCCCGGATTGGCTGGATTGCATCCATCTGGTACAAGCCTCTCATGGGAAGCGGGGATTGCGCATCGGCGGAGAGTTATTCTGATAGGGAACGAGCGTGGACCGGTAGGTCCACGCAACAGCCGGCCAGGAGGCCGGCGCTACATTTGCAGCCGCCATGAGTCGGCGAATGCCTGCGGAGACACGAGAGAAAGGCAGGGAGATTCAGCATGAGGACGTTCAGGCGTTGGGTTGTGGCGGGGGGATTTTCTGCCCTTGCTTTGTTGGGAGCGGGCGTGTCGGCGGCGCAGCAGGCGGAGGCAGCGGCGCAGCAACCGGACCAGGCGGCGGTGATTCGCAGCATTGACGCGGCGGTCCATGCGCGGGCGGAGGGCGTGGAGGGCTATCTGGTCATCGAGCATTACGCCGTCTTTCGGGGCGGGGACGAAGAGCATCCGGCGGCGGAGATGACGGTCAAGACGATGTATCGCAGGGCAACAGGCAAGACATACTTCATCCAATCGGAGAGCGGCTCGGAGCTTTTGCGCAAGATGGTTTTGCACGAGATTCTGAATAATGAGAAGGAGATCAATCTGCCGGCCCATCGCGAGGCATCTTGGATCACTTCGGCCAATTACGCGATGACGCTGAGGCCGGGCGGCGCGCAGCGGCTGGATGGGCGGGATTGCTACGTGCTGGATATTACGCCTAAACGCAAGGCGCCGAATATGATTGATGGAACGCTGTGGGTGGACGCAAAGGACGGCTCGATTATCCAGATTGAAGGGAATACCTCCAAGAGCGTTTCGGTCTTCAGCGGCCCCACGCATTTGATGCGGCAGTACGCCAATGTGAGCGGCTTTGGGATGGCTACTCATGCGCGGGCGGTGGCCGACAGCACGCTGTTTGGGCGGACGGTGATCAAGATCGACTATCGGGATTACGGGGTACAGCTCCGTGCGGGCAAGTGAGTCCCCCACTGGCGTTGCTGACCCACAGGCCATGAAACAGGTGTGGGCGAGGACGCCCACACGACAGCCGGTCTGGTGACCGGCGCTACAGTCTGGGCAAGTGAGTTTTCTGCGCTGTTGAGGAGAGTGGTTTCCCCGGTCTGAAAATACGGACCGGGGGCGCCCAGCATTGGTTAGTTTATGCTAAGAATATCTCTGAATCTCTTTGTTTGTATCTTCTTGAATAAATAGATATTTTTTTATCGATTAGCTGAATTATCGATTGTGTCCCGTGACCGGTGTCACGGTCGAACGTTTCGATTGACCCCTAAACTTACTTCAGACGAAGTGCGGAGCAGGTCTTGGGGAATCAGCCTGCATCCTATGTCTGAGTTTTGGGAGGGATTGTGCCAGCATTCACACCGCCGCCGCTGCCAAGCGACGATAAACGATGGAAGATCGTGAACGGCACCATGCGCAAGAATGGTTTTGCCCGTCACGCGCTGATTGAAACGCTCCATACCGTGCAGTCCGCATTTGGCTACCTGGACGACGATTCAATCCGTTTTGTGGCGCGCTCCTTGCGGGTGCCGCTGAGCCAGGCCTATGGCGTGGTGACGTTCTACCACTACTTCAGTTTGAAGCCCCCCGGCAAGCATACGATGACGGTGTGCGCGGGAACGGCCTGCTACATCAAGGGCGCGGACAAGCTGATTGCCGCGGCCGAGCAGAAGCTGGGCATTGCCCAGGGTCAGACGACCAGCGACGGGCAGATCAGCCTGATGACGGCCCGCTGTGTGGGCGCATGTTCGCGCGCGCCGGTGGTGCTGTTCGATGGCGCGGTGGCTGGAGAGGCGGCCGCTGAGCAAGTGCTCGAGCAACTGGAAAGGTGGGCAGTGGAATGACGATTGAAGAGCTGGAGCAGATAGCCAAAAGCGTCTCCGCGGAGAACGCGAAGTACGATTATGAGGTGAATGTCTGCATGGACCTGGCCTGCATGAGCCAGGGCGCGGACAAGCTGCGGGATGAGCTGGAACGGGCCGCCACGGCCGCCGGCAAGAATGTGCTGATTCGCCGCACCGGCTGTATGGGTCCGTGTTCGAGCGGCCCGCTGGTGCGCGTTGATCCGGAAGAGCATCTCTATCACCACGTGAAGGCCGAGAACGCCGAAGCGATTGTGAATCACCTGGGCGGCGATCCGGTTCCTGAGCTGCAATGCGATCTGAACGATCACTTTGACAAGCAGGTCCGCGTGGTGCTGGAGAATGCCGGCCACATCGACCCGGAGAAGATTGACGATTACATTGAGCGCGACGGCTACAAGGCGCTGCTGACGGCGCTCACCGAGATGACGCCCAATGGCGTGATTCATCGCATCACCGAGAGCGGCCTGCGAGGGCGCGGCGGCGGCGGCTATCCCACCGGATTGAAGTGGGGCACGGTGGCCAAGGCTTCCGGCGACCTGAAGTACGTGGTCTGCAACGGCGACGAGGGCGACCCCGGCGCGTTCATGGACCGCAGCGTGATGGAAGGCGATCCGCACCGGGTGATCGAGGGCATGGCGATTGCGGCGTATGCCGTGGGCGCCAGCAAGGGCTTCATCTATGTGCGCGCCGAGTATCCGGTGGCCGTTTCGCGGCTCACCACGGCGATCCGCGACGCGCGGCGGCGGGGCCTGCTGGGCAACGGCATCTGCAACACGCCTTTCAGCTTCGACATTGAGATTCGCCTGGGCGCGGGGGCCTTTGTCTGCGGCGAGGAGACGGCGCTGATCGCCTCCATTGAAGGGCGGCGCGGCACGCCCAAGACGCGGCCTCCGTATCCGGCGGTCAGCGGCCTGTGGGGCAAGCCAACGCTGCTCAACAACGTCGAAACTTACGCCAACATTGCGCCGATCGTGCGCAACGGCGGCAAGTGGTTCGCCAACATGGGTTCAGAGCGGAGCAAGGGCACCAAGGTCTTTGCGCTGACCGGCAAGATCACCCACACCGGCCTGGTGGAAGTGCCGATGGGCATCAAGCTGCGCGAGATCATCGAGGTGATTGGCGGCGGCGTACCGGACGGGCACACCTTCAAGGCGGTGCAGACCGGCGGACCCTCCGGCGGCTGCATTCCCGCCGAGATGCTGGACCTGGGCGTCAGCTACGATGCGCTGATGGCCGTCGGCTCGATCATGGGATCGGGCGGCATGATCGTCATGGACGACACCTCCTGCATGGTCAACGTGGCCAAGTTCTTCGTGGACTTCTGCCGCTCGGAGTCGTGTGGCAAGTGCATTCCCTGCCGCGCGGGCACGGCGCAGATGTTCACGCTGCTGACGCGCATCTGCGAAGGCAAGGGAACCATCGAAGATCTGGATCTGCTGATCAGCCTCTGCGAGACCATCAAGGAGACCAGCCTCTGCGGCCTGGGCATGACGGCGCCCAATCCCGTGCTGAGCACGATCAAGTACTTCCGCAACGAGTACATGGAGCATATCGTGCATAAACGCTGTCCGGCCGGCGTCTGCAACATGGCCGCGGCAACTGCTGAAGAAACCGCGGAGGTGCTGGCATGAGCGAAAGCATGGGCGTAAAAACACTCATCATTGACGGGCAGGAGATCAGCGCGCGCTCCGGCCAGACCATCCTGGAGGTGGCGCGGGAGAATGAGATCAACATTCCCACGCTCTGCCACATGGACGGGCTGGGCGACGTGGGCGCCTGCCGCCTCTGCCTGGTGGAGATCAAGGGCAGCAACAAGCTGCTGCCGGCCTGCGTGGCCACCATCCACGAAGGTATGGATGTGACCACCAACTCGGATCGGCTGAAGAAGCATCGCCGCATGATTCTGGAGTTGCTCTTTGCCGAGCGCAACCACATCTGTTCGGTCTGCGTCTCCAACGGCCATTGCGAGCTGCAGGCGCTGGCCCAGGATCAGGGGCTGACGCACATCACGCTGCCCTATCGCAATCCGTCGCTGGAGGTGGATGCCAGCCACGAGCGCTTCACGGTCGATCACAACCGCTGCATTCTCTGCACGCGCTGCGTGCGGGTCTGCGCGGAGATTGAAGGCGCGCACATCTGGGACGTGATGGGCCGCGGCATCGACTCGATGGTCATCACCGATCTGCATGACGAGTGGGTCAAATCCGCCTGCACGCGCTGCGGAAAGTGCGTCCAGTGCTGCCCCACCGGAGCGCTCTTTGACAAAAGCAAGATTGGCTCCGATCATCCCAAGTATCCTGATTTTCTCACCCTGCTGAATTTGATGAGGGAGGCCGTATGAGCAAACTGAAGGTTGCCACAGTCTGGCTGGACGGTTGTTCCGGCTGCCACATGTCCTTTCTCGACATGGATGAGCGTCTGCTTCCACTGGCCGAGGTGATCGACATCGTCTACAGTCCCATCGTGGACGCCAAGGTCTTCCCGGACGAGGTGGACATCGCCCTGGTCGAGGGCGCGGTGGCCTCGGTGGACGACGAGGCCAAGATCAAGAAGGTGCGCGCCCACTCCAAGATGCTGATCGCCATGGGCGATTGCGCCGTCGCCGGCAATGTGCCGTCGATGCGCAACCCCATCGGCCCAGAGGCCATCCTGGACCGCGCGTACATCGAGAACGCCAGTTCGCAGCCGCAGATTCCCTGCGTCGTGGTGCCCAAGCTGCTCAAAGTGGTCCGCCCCATCCACGAGTTCGTCAAGGTGGACGTCTTTCTGCCCGGCTGCCCGCCCTCGGCCGATACCTTTCACACAGCGCTGACCGCGCTGGTCACCGGCGCCCCGCTGGATATTTCGGCGCTCACCCGTTTTGGAGCCTAACGTAGCGCCGGTCTCCAGACCGGCTGTCGCGCGGGCGTCCTCGCCCGCGCCTGTTGAAGGAACTTGGAGCTTTCTATGACTCAAACCATTACGATTGATCCCGTAACGCGCCTTGAAGGCCACGGCAAGATTACCATCCATCTCAACGACCAGGGCGCGGTGGAGAACGCCAACTTCCACGTCACGCAGGTGCGCGGCTTTGAGAGGTTCTCCGAAGGGCGTCCGTTCTACGAAATGCCCAGCCTGATGGCCCGCATCTGCGGCATCTGCCCGGTCTCGCACCTGATTGCCTCGGCCAAGGCCTGCGAGGCGATCATGGCGGTGCGCATTCCGCATACCGCCGCGCAACTGCGCCGGATGCTGAATCTGGCCCAGATGGTCCAGTCGCACGCCTTGAGCTTCTTCCATCTCTCCTCGCCCGACTTGCTGCTGGGAATGGAGTCCGACCCGGCGAAGCGCCACATCTTCGGCGTGGCGGCGGCGCGGCCTGACCTGGGCCTTGCCGGCATCGGCCTTCGCCGCTTTGGCCAGCACATCATTGAGCTGCTGGGCAATAAGCGAATCCATCCCGGCTGGGTCGTTCCCGGCGGCGTCACCGAGCCGCTCTCGCCCGCCCACCGCGACGAGATTCTGGCCATGCTGCCGGAAGCCTATCGCAACATCCAACTGGCCCTGACCACCTACAAGCAGATCGCCGGCAACTTCTCGCAGGAGATCGAGGTCTTCGCCAACTTCCCGTCCAACTACCTGGGCCTCATCAACGAAGACGAGTCCATCGAGTTCACCGACGGCGCGCTGAGGCTGATCGATCCCCAGGGCAACATCATCGAGGACGGCATGACGGCGCATCGCTTCACCGAGCAGTTCGGCGAGGCCGTCGAGAACTACAGCTACACCAAGTTCGTCTACTACAAGCCGCTCGGCTATCCCGAGGGCAGCTATCGCGTCGGTCCGCTGCCGCGTTTGAACATCGTGAAATCGATGGGCACACCCAAGGCGGACGAGGAGCTGAAGCTCTTCAAGCAGATGAGCGTGGGGCCGGTGGAGAGCAGCTTCCACTATCATCATGCGCGGCTGGTCGAGGCGCTTTACGGCATCGAACTGATTGAGCGCATCCTCACCGATCCGCTGATTCTGGACAAGCACGTGCGGGCGACGGCGGGCGTCAATCGCCTGGAGGGCGCGGGTCAGATCGAAGCGCCGCGCGGCACGCTGGTCCACAACTACAAGGTGGATGAGAACGGCAAGATGACCTGGGCCAACCTGGTCGTCGCCACCGGCCACAACAACAAGGCGATGAACAACGGCGTTCTTCAGTCGGCGAAAGCTTACGTGAAGGACGGCAAGTTCACCGAGGGCGCGCTGAACCGCATCGAGGCCGTGATCCGCACCTACGATCCCTGCCTGAGCTGCTCGACCCACGCCTTCGGCCAGATGCCGCTGGTCGTTTCGCTGGTCAAGCCCGACGGCGAAGTCGTGGACCAGTTGATCCGGTAGTATTTTGGGCCTCTCGGGATGACACGTCTAATAGATCTGTCATCCTGAGATCTCCCCAAGATCTGTCATCCTGAGATCTTCCCAAGATCTGTCATCCTGAGCGAAGTTTGGCGCGTACGTTGCGCCAAACGGAGTCGAAGGACCCGCGGTTGCTTTTGTGGCGCGTCTCTCAATGTGCTTTGTATCAGGGCACGACTTTAGTCGTGCCGCCAGGAAGCAGAGAGTAGTATGGGCTTTAGCCCCTGTGGAAATGTAAGTGATGAAATTTACATTTCTGCAGGGGCTAAAGCCCAAGTTTTTGGGGGCATCTTTCGGCACGACTAAAGTCGTGCCTTGACGCTTCAGGCTGTACCAAAGAGTTTTTCGCAACATGAAGCGTGTCCTTTCAAAGCAAAAGAACCGGGTGGCCCCCCCCTCGCCGCGTTCTTGTTTTTGCGGCTAGGGTGGGATTCCAATAAAGTGAACCAATGACTCTAACCCAACCCCGATGCCTGATTCTTGCCTGCGGCAACACGCTGCGCGGGGATGACGGCGTCGGGCTTTGGCTTGCTGCATGGGCCGAACAACGCTTCGCCAATCAAGCAGAGATAAAGATCATCGCCCGCCAGCAATGGACGCCGGAACTGGCCGAGGACGTGGCCCGCGCTGAGTCGGTGCTGTTCATCGACTGCTCGGTCGATTCTCCGCCGGGATCGGTGCGGCTGACGGCGGTCGAGCCAGCCGCGGCAGGGCAGGGAATTGCCACGCACCACTCCGGCGCGGCGGAGCTGCTTGCCCTGGCACGCGATTATTATTCTCGTCAACCAAAGAGCGCCCAACTGCTGACCATCGGCGCCGGATCAACGGAACTGGGCGAAGTCTTCAGCGATGCTGTGACCGCCGCGCTGCCTGAGGCCTGCAAGCAGATCGAAGAGACGGTGTTGCATCGGATTGCATGACCGCGCATATTGTTTTTTTTGTGATGCAAAACATCGACGGCGGCTGCATCTTGCGCAGCCGCCGTCGATTTGCATGGGAAGGATGAATGCTTATTAGAATGCGCCGGTCGTCTGACGCAGGCTGTAGGAGCTGAGCGTCTTGATGTAGTTGCCGCGGTCAAAAGGCGAGGTATCGGGAACCGAGCGGCGGCTGAGGCAGCCGCGCGTCTCCCAGAGCGAGGTGTATTCGCGCTTCTCCAGCCAGTACTGCATATCGGCCAGCACTCTCTTGATGTGTTCGATGCCGTGAATGTGCAGCGCCGAGCACATCATGGTGACGCCCGCTCCGGCCATGATGCCCTTCAGCACATCCTCGGCGGAGTGAACGCCGCCGGTGATGGCCAAATCGCCCTTCATGTGGCCGAAGAGGATGGCCGCCCAGTGCAGGCGGGTGAGCAGCTCGGCCGGTGTGGAAAAGTGCAGGGTGGGCCGCACTTCCAGGGTCTCGATGTCGAAGTCCGGCTGATAGAAGCGGTTGAAGAGCACCACGCCCTTGGCTCCGGCCTCCTCCAACTGGGCAACCAGATGGGGGAGGCTGGTGAAGGAACTGGACAGCTTCACCGAGACGGGCACCTTGACCGCGGCGGTGACGGCGGAAACCAGCTCCAGAATCTGGCCTTCCATCACTCCCGAGGTTTGGCTCTGGTCGGTGGCCAGCGCGTAGGTGTTCAGCTCGATGGCATCCGCACCGGCCTGCTCCATATCCTGGGCAAAGCGCACCCAGCCGCCCTTGGTCGCGCCGTTCAGGCTGGCCAGGATGGGAATCTTGACCGCTTCCTTGCACTTGCGCAGGTGGTTGAGATACACCTCCTGCGTCATGCGATAGTCGGTCAGGTCGGGCAGGTAGCCGAGCGACTCGGCGTAGGAGTCGGTGCCGCGCGAGAGATCCTCGTCCAGCGTCTTGGACTCCAGCGCCAACTGCTCCTCGAAGAGTGATTCGAGGACCACCGCGGAGGCGCCGGCGTCTTCCATGCGCTTCACGTTGTCAATGTTCTCCGAGAGCGGCGTGCCGGAAACCACGATCGGCCCGCTCAGTTTCAAACCTAGATACTGCGTTGAAAAGTCAATCATTCGGTACCTCCGGCAGCCACGGCCGCCTTGTCACTCGTGTCTTCAGGCTTCTCTGGGGGAGCGATATTGGGCGTTTCACCACGGCCAGGCATGGCGGCCCGACCGGAGTAGACGCGCCACTGGCGCTCCACGTCGTCCTGCGCTTCCAGAAGCAGCTTGGCGGCCAGCTCCGGATTGCTGCGCGCCAGCATGGTGTAACGCGCCTCGCGGTAAGTGTACTCTTTCAGCCGGATCGCCGGAGCCTTGGAGTCCAACTGGAAGGGATTTTTACCCGATTCACGCAGATCGGGGTTGTAGCGCATCAGCGGCCAGTAGCCGGATTGCACAGCCAGCTTCTGCTGCTCGAGGCCATGCACCAGGTCGTAGCCGTGCGCAATGCAACTGGCGTAAGCGATGATGATCGACGGGCCGTCGTGCGCCTCGGCCTCTTGGAAGGCTTTGGCCACATGGCTGTCGTTGCCGCCCAGGGCGACCCGCGCCACATAGACCGAGCCGTAGCTGACGGCTTCCATGGCCAGATCCTTCTTGCTGTTGCCCTTGCCGCTGGCGGCAAACTTGGCCACCGCGCCGCGCGGCGTCGCCTTGGACATTTGACCGCCGGTGTTCGAGTAGACCTCGGTGTCCAGCACTAGCACATTGATGTTCTTGCCGGAGCCGAGGACGTGATCGAGGCCGCCGAAGCCGATGTCATACGCCCAGCCGTCGCCGCCCAGAATCCAAACGCTTTTGCGGACCAGCGTGTCGGCGATGGCCAGCAGGTTGCGCGCGTCGGAGCTTTCGTTGCCGGCGAGCTTGGCCCGGAGCGCCAGAACGCGCTCGCGCTGCTCGTTGATCTGCGTTTCCGTCTTCTGCTCGGAGGTCAGCAGCGCGGAGACCAGCTCGTCGCCGATCACCGAAGCCTGCCGCTTCACCAGCAATTCCGCGAATTCCTTTTGCTGGTCGAGGGCGATTCTCATGCCGAAGCCGAACTCGGCATTGTCCTCGAAGAGCGAGTTGGCCCAGGTTGGACCGCGTCCCGTCGTCGCGTTGCTGGCGTAGGGCGTGGTGGGCAGGTTGCCGCCGTAGATCGACGAGCAGCCCGTCGCATTGGCCACATAGAGCCGGTCGCCGAAGAGCTGGGTGAGCAGCTTGACGTAGGCCGTCTCGCCGCAACCCGCGCAGGCGCCGCTGAACTCAAACAACGGCTGCAACAGTTGCAGATCCTTCACCTGACCGTGCGAGAGCTTGGAGCGGTCCATCTCCGGCAGGCTCAGGAAGAAATTCCAGTTGTCGCGCTCGGCAAAGCGAATCTCCGGCTGCGAGGCCATGTTGATGGCCTTCTTGCTGGCGTCGCTCTTGTTCTTGACCGGGCAAACCTCGACGCAAACGCCGCACCCGGTGCAATCTTCCGGAGCAATCTGCAGCGTGTAGCGCTGCTCTTCCATGCCCTTCCACTTGGGTTTGGCCCACTTGAGGGTTTCGGGCGCATTGGCCGCCGCCTCCGCTGAGTAGATCTTGGCGCGGATCACCGCATGCGGGCAAACCATGGCGCACTTGCCGCACTGAATGCAAAGATCCTTGTCCCAGACGGGAATGAAGTTCGCGATGTTGCGCTTTTCGTACTGCGCCGTGCCCGTGGGGAAGGCCCCGCCGGCGGGAATCGCGCTCACCGGCAGCAGATCGCCGTGACCGCCGGCAATCTGGCCCAGCACATTGCGCACAAACTCCGGCGCCTTGCTGTCGATGGAGGGAATCAGATCGAAATCGGAGCTGGCCGCCGCGGGCAACTCAACCTTTTCCAGATGCGCCAGCGCCGCGTCCACCGCGTCGTAGTTCTTCTGCACCACCGCCTCGCCGCGCTTGCCGTAGGTCTTGTAGATGGCCTTCTTGATCTGCTTGATTGCGTCCTCGCGCGGCAGCACGCCGCTGATGGCAAAGAAACAGGCCTGCATGATGGTGTTGATGCGCGTGCCCATGCCGGTCTTGCGCGCCACCGCGTTGCCGTCGATCACGTAAAACTCGATCTTCTTGCGGATGATCTCTTCTTGCGTGGTCTTGGGCAGATGGCTCCAAACCTCAGCCGCCGGATAGGGCGAGTTGAGCAGGAAGACCGCTCCCGGCATCGCCGCTTCCACCACGTTCATCTTCTCAAGGAAGCTGAAGTTGTGGCAGGCGACAAAGTTGGCGCGGGTGATCAGATAGGTCGAGCGGATCGGGTTGGGGCCGAAGCGCAGGTGCGAGGTGGTCATCGAGCCGGACTTCTTCGAGTCATACACAAAGTAGCCTTGGGCAAAGTTCGGCGTCTGATCGCCAATGATCTTGATCGAGTTCTTGTTCGCGCCCACCGTGCCGTCCGAGCCCAGGCCGTAGAAGAGCGCGCGCACGCACTGCGGATCTTCGGTGGAGAAGTTCGGATCGTAGCTCAGGCTGGAGTGCGAGACATCGTCGTCGATGCCGATGGTGAAGTGGTTCTTGGGAGCGTCCTTCGTCAGCTCGTCAAAGATGCCTTTGACCATCGCCGGGGTGAACTCCTTCGACGACAGGCCGTAACGCCCGCCGACCACCTTGGGCTTGGCAGCAAAGGGAAGCTCCGCTTCTTTTTCTGCTAGAACAGTGACAATGTCCATGTAGAGCGGCTCGCCCGTCGCGCCCGGCTCCTTGCAGCGGTCCAGAACGGCAATCGACTTGACCGTCGCCGGCAGAGCCTTCAGGAAGGCGCTCGAATCAAAGGGCCGATAGAGGCGAACCTTGACCATGCCCACCTTTTCGCCCGCCTTGACCATCGCGTCCACGGCCTCTTCAGCGGCCTCCGCGCCCGAACCCATCAGCACAATCACGCGCTCCGCATCCGGCGCGCCGTAGTAATCAAACAGATGGTACGAGCGGCCGGTCTGCACGGCAAAGCGGTCCATCACCTGCTGCACAATGCCCGGAACCGCGGCGTGGAAGGGCGTGCAAGCCTCGCGCGCCTGGAAGAAGACGTCGGGGTTCTGCGCCGTGCCGCGAATGATCGGCCGGTCCGGGCTGAGCGCGCGCTGGCGATACTCGATGATGTGCTTGTCGTCCACCATCGAGCGGATCGTCTCGTCGCTGATGGGGATGATCTTGCCCACTTCGTGCGAGGTGCGGAAGCCGTCAAAGAAGTGCATGAACGGAATGCGGCTTTCCAGCGTGGCGATCTGGGCAACCAGGGCCATGTCGGCCACTTCCTGCACCGAGTTCGAGGCCAGCATCGCCCAGCCGGTCATGGCGCAGGCCATCACGTCACTGTGGTCGCCAAAGATCGACAGCGCATGGGTGGCCAGCGTGCGGGCCGTCACGTGCATCGTCGCCGGGGTCAGTTCACCGGCAATCTTGAACATATTGGGAATCATCAGCAGAAGGCCCTGCGAGGCGGTGAAAGTGGTGCCGAAGGCCCCAGCCTGCAACGCGCCATGCAACGCGCCGGCCGCGCCGCCTTCGCTCTGAAGCTCTTCCACAATGGGCAACGCGCCCCAAATGTTTTTCTTGCCCTCCGAGCGCCACTGATCGGCCCACTCGGCCATCGGCGACGAGGGGGTGATGGGGTAGATGGCGACAACTTCGGTGAGACGATAGGCTACAGAGGCCGCGGCCTCGTTCCCATCCAGGATTACCATTGTTTTTTCACTCATTAACAGCTCCCTCATGACGCGGTCGGCGGAATTCAGGCCGCTCTTCCGAGTCTCTTCGGGCGGGGGGGCGCGCCGCTGTGATGCAAAGCACATCACGGGTCGAAAATCTCGCATTATGCAATTTAATCCTCATAATGGAGTGCTTCGCTGCTTCTTCCGCAGGCAATGACTTTTCCCTGGTAACAAACCACCCGCTCATTTCGTCTATTCTTTATGGAAACACTGACTTCGCCGGAAGATGAGACTCTGGATTGCGAGACGATCCCGGACAAGACACAAGCGGGCGGCGTCAAGCATAATAGAAGCGTGGGCCAAGACAGAACGGGAGTGGAGACGGAAGTCCCTTCGTTCGCACGGCAAACCTGGCGCCCAGAGGCGACAGCAGCAGCAGCAAATATGCCAAACGAATTGCCCATCCAGTCCGATCCTGAATTCCCAACGGCCGCGGCCCCGTCGGGCAGCGTGGAACTCGATCTGAACTTCGGATTTCCCGTCGAAGACAAGAACATCTTTGCCGAACTCTATGAGACGCTGCGCGACGTCTTCTTTCCGCCCAAGCTGCCGCCGCTGGAGCTGACCTCGAAGCCGATACCGGTGCCGGACCGCATGGCGGTCAAGCGCAACCCGGTGGCCGTGGCCGCCTCTGCCTTCCTCAACGGCGGGATTATCGCAATTTTGCTGATTACCGTCGTCAAGCCGATGATCGCCCCCAAGAAGCCGGATGTGGCGCTGACGCCGATTGACATCACCGACCCCAAGATTGAAGGCCCGCATGGCGGCGGCGGAAGCCCGGACAAAGCTCCTCCCGTCCTGGGCAGAGTTCCGCCCAAGATGCAGATGCCGGATGTTGCCCCCAAGCTGATGGAGCCGCCCCCGCCCTCCGTGGATGTCATGGACGAGATTCCCGACAATCCCAAGCTGCCCAACTTCGGCATGGCCAACTCCAACGTCAAGCTGGCCTCCGGCGGCGGCGGCGGCAAGGGGATCGGGTATGGACCGGGAGATGGATCAGGATATGGTCCGGGCACCGGCGGAAACTGGGGCGATGGGCTTGAGCACATCGGCGGCGCAGTCTCCGCGCCGATATTGATCAAGGAGGTTCAGGCGGAGTTCTCCGACGAGGCGCGCCGGGCCAAGTACCAAGGGGTCGTGCTGGTCAGCTTTATTGTGGACACGCAGGGCAACCCGCAAAATCCCCGTGTGGTGCGCGCGCTGGGCATGGGGCTGGACGAAAAGGCTCTCGAAGCGATCAAGCAATACAAATTCAAGCCCGCGATGAAGTACGGCAAGCCAGTCGCGGTGAAGATGGCCATCGAGATCAACTTTCAGCTCTTTTAAGGAAAGCCCCTCGGTTCGTGTTTTTCCATCCTGTCCGTCAAATGCGTGCGGTCAGGATGCGCCGTCCCTTCGGGACACCGGATGGATTATTGGTTGCGCCACCCAGCGCTGAAGTGCTGGGCTAATAATCATTGCGCCTACGGCGCGGGCCGACTGGACGCGGTCGGGATGAAAGGTCCGGCTGATCCTGAACATTGATCCCTGATCCCTGACCCCTGATCCCTGCATTTAGAACGGCTTCTCACTCAAGAAAGCTTCCGGCTTCATGGAGCCGTCGCGCTGCCGGACAAGCATCTGCACCTTGCCCTCGGCGGCGTCCAGCTCAGTCTTGCAGGCGGCGGACAGGCCCACGCCCTCCTCGAAGAGCTTGAGCGAGTCCTCCAGGGCCAAGTCGCCCTTCTCCAGTTGATCGACGATGGCTTCCAGCTTTTTCAGCGACTCTTCAAACGTGGGCATGGCGGTTACTCCGATACAATATTCTACGGTCAAAGCATAGAACAAACCCCGGAGCCTTGGCTCCGGGGCTGGATGGATACATGCTCGCCTACGAGCGTACGGATACATACCCGCCTACGGGTGTACGGATTAACTCAATTTCACGATATTTACTCTTTTTTGTCAAACAAAAAGCAAAATATGCCTTCATGTTGACCTCTGAAAAGAAACAAACGTGGACCGGGAGGTCCACGTTACAGCCGACCGGGAGGTCGGCGCTACAGTTTCATGCCCGCAGGTCAACAACGCCGGCAGTAGACTACGAAGTTTTCGGCAGCGCACTGCCAATCACCTCGGCGGCGGCGTTGTAGCGGCCTTGGGGAGCGCTGACCTGCACGCCCTGTACCAGCGGACGCACCGCCTCCAGCATCTCCTGGGCAATCAGAATTCCCTCGCGCTCGGCGGCTTCCGGGGTCTCGGCCTGGGCCATGCGCAGCATGATCTCTTCGGGCATGGAGACGCGCAGGTCGTTCTTGAGGTACTCGGCGTTGCGCAGGCTCATCAGCGGCCAGATGGTGGCGATCACCGGAATCCGATGCTCGGCGATGCGCCGCAAAAAGTTCTCCAGCAGGCGCAAATCAAAGACCGGCTGGGTGATGGCGTACTCCGCGCCGGCCTCGACTTTGTAGGCGAAGCGGCGCAGTTCCTGCTCGATGTCGTGGACGCCGGGGTCGGCGGAGACGCCGATGGTGAAGTTGGTGCTGACGCCGATGGGGTTCGCGCCCAGGTCGAGTCCGTGATTCAATCGGCGGACGATGTTGACCAAGCCGATGGAGTCTACGTCAAAGACAGCAGTGGCGTCGGGGTAGTTGCCCAGCTTGGTGGGGTCGCCGGTCCGGCAGAGGATGTTGCGCAGGCCGATCGACGAGGCGCCCAGCAGATCCGATTGAATGCGCAGCAGATTGCGGTCTCGGCAGGTGTAATGAAGAATGGTTTCAATGGCGGTGTGCTGCTGAATCTGAATGCAGAGGCTCTGCGCGCTCATGCGAGCCGAAGCGCGGGGCGCATCGGGGACGCTGATGGCGTGCACGCCCAGCGAGGCCAGCAGGCGCGCGCCCTCGATCTCCTTGCTGCAATCGATGCCGCGCGGGGGAACGATCTCCGCCAGCGCCACGAAGCTGCCCGCGGCCAGAAGCGCCCCGATGCGGGAGCGCGTGCTCAGCGGAGCGGGGGGCGTTTCGGCGGTCGGCGGAGGCGCTTCGCCGGTGACCACGACGCGAGCCTGCGCATCCAGATCGCGCATGGCGGCGCGCATGGCGCGGATGTGGTTGGGGGTGGTGCCGCAGCAGCCGCCCACCATCTGCACGCCGGCCTGGATCGCCTTGCGGGCAAAGCTGGCCATGTACTCCGGCGAGCAGAGATAAATGTTGCGCCCCTCGACGGCGCGCGGCAATCCGGCGTTGGGCATGGCCACCAGGGGCAGCGTAGTCGCGGCGCGCATGGCTTCAATGGCCGTCAGAACCGTGGTCGGGCCGGTGGAGCAGTTGACGCCGATGGCGCTCGAGCCCCACTCGGTCAACTGCGCAGCGGCGTGGGCGGGCGTAGCGCCGTCCAGGCAGTTGCCGTCATCGTCCACGGTGACCATCACCAGGACAGGAAGCTCCGGCGCAACCTCGCGCGCCGCGGCCAGCGCCTCGCGGGCCTCATTCAGCGCGGGCATGGTTTCCAGGCTGAGCAGGTCCACGCCAGCTTCGGTCAGCGCGCGAATCTGCTCGGCGAAGGCGGCGCGAGCCTCCTCCAGGCCGGTCTTGCCCAGCGGCTCCAGGCGCACGCCCAGCGGCCCCACGGCGCCGGCCACCCAGGCCTCGCCGGCCTGCTTTTCCTTCAGGCGCTCCACGGCCTGACGGGCGATCCGCACGCCGGCCGCATTGAGTTCATTTACTTTTCCGGCCAATCCATGGCGCGCCAGGCGGAAGCGATTGCCGCCAAAGGTATTGCTCTCGACAATCTCCGCGCCGGCCTGCAAGTACTCTTCGTGGACCGCCAGGATCAGGCCCGGATCGGTGAGGTTCAGCTTTTCATAGCAGCGGTCGATGAGGATGCCGCGGGCATAGAGGACGGTGCCCATGG
Organism: uncultured Occallatibacter sp.; assembly: GCA_964450895.1. Classification (GTDB taxonomy): domain Bacteria; phylum Acidobacteriota; class Terriglobia; order Terriglobales; family Acidobacteriaceae; genus Telmatobacter. Next base: position 18,474 of record CAYVGW010000049.1, read on the forward strand.
CGCCATCGGCGAGCAAGGGACGGCTGGCGAAGATGTCGGCAAAGCTAGGCATTCTGTAGCCATGCTAAGCCAACCAGCCCATGTGCGCCAACAATTTCTGCGAAAGCAGCCTCATGGGCAGCTTTGTTATACTTCGGTAGTCATGCGCTCCGGCTGCGCCGGCTTCGGGAGGGCTGATTTTCAGCCTTTCGCCCGTAGTTGCGGCACTCGCCGGCCACAAATTCACGCCGCGGCCCCGGCCGTGGGATTCATGCGCGGCATCTTCCGCGTCTTTCGTCGAGGGATAGGATTTTGAACAAGAGAAGTCTTTGGAGCTGCGCCGCCGCGGCATTGGGGATTGCGGCCGCGCTGGCAGGTTGTGGCACCACCACCTATTTTGCCGGTCGCGCGCTGCCGCCCAGCGGGCTGCGCAACCGCGTCCTGATTGCCGTTCAGAATCCCAGCGCGTTCAGCGCGGGCGCTCTGGGCTTTGTGGATGCGTATTATGACATCCGCTATGTCTATAACAGCACCAATACCGGCCCGGCCTTTACCATCTCCGCTTTCTCGGCAAAACTGCCGGTAACCATTCAGAATATGCCCGAGCAGCAGGCGGGCGCGGTCTATGGCTCCGGGGACGGCTCCTTCACCCTCGTCAACTACGCCACGGAGAGCGCCAGCGGCGGATCAATTAGCGGCCTGAACGGCGCATCGTCCAGCGTCTTCATCTCGCGCAGCGAGCAGTATATTGTGGCCGCTAACCAATCCTCGCGCGTTTTGACGGTGATCAACCGGGGCACCGGCGGCAGCTACCCTCTCAGCTTGCCGGGCGTTTACCGTGTCAGCATGAACCCTGGCGGCTCCGTCGCCCTGGCCTTCGTGCAGAACTCCAATTATGCTTACTATCCGATGCAGTTGACATCGGCACAATCGACCGCCTACTCCGGCGGGGCCAGCACATGGCCCAAAAATGCCGTGGATTGCGAACCATTTAATGAGCCAACCTGGTGCCTTTTTCAAATGCAAAGCCCGGACACCAAGGCCACGGACGCAGCCGGTAATACGTACTACTATGGTGCGCCGCTCACCTTTGACCGGCCCGTGAAAGCAGTCTTCTCCGCCGATGGCGGAACGGCATACATTCTCAACTGCGGGCCGGAATGCGGCGGAACCACGGCTTCCATCACGGCCATTCCTGTTTCGTCCATGATCTTCCTTCTCGGTCAGCAATCGGGTAAGCTGCCCGCTGCAACCAGCACTGCCAATGCAAAATGCGGGACGGTGAACCTGGCGGCGGGATGCACTCCGATCTCGGGCGGCGCCAGCAATGCCTTGATCGACAGCTCGACCATGTATGTGGTGGGCCAAGAGTTGATGCCGGACGGGTACTGGGGCGGCCACCTGACGACTGTCAATCTATCGACCAACGCGATTTCTGCTTCCGCACTCTCCATCAGCGATGGAGCCCCCGGAGCCGTCAGCCGGATCATCGAGGCTGACGACAATACGCTGTGGATCGGCATGACCAAATGCACCAACGGCGAGCGCTATTTCAATAATCAGCCCTACGGCTGCCTCACCATGGTCAATACCTCCACCAACGTAGCGACCCTGTTGCCCTATACTGGCGACGCCACGGGCATCGCCGATGTGGCCGGCCTGCACAAGGTTTATACGGCCGAGGGAGGCCAGGTCTACATCTACTCCACCGTGGACGGCTCGACCATCGACAACCAATACGTCACCGTGACCGGCACCGCCTATGATGTGGCCTACATGGACGCGCTTACCGACGGCAATAACACTGTTTATTAGTTCTCAGTTCTCAGTGGACAGTGAACAGTGGACAGTGACCAGTAGACAGTCGGCCTGACACAAATTTCGGGTGCCCCCGGTCTCGATTTTGAGACCGGGGATGCCACGAACTCCAGGTAGTAGTCCTGACTTGAAAGTTTGGGTGCCCCACCCTCGCGACGTTCTTGTTTTTGTCGCTAGGGTGGGATACCACCAACCCAATCCGCCCCGTTCATCTGGAGTCCTCACCCATGAACGCCGATTTCCTCGCCGATCTCCCCGCCTTTGATGTTTTGGCCATCGCCGCCCACCGCGACGACGTGGAGCAAACCTGCGGCGGAACTCTTCTGCGCATGGCCTCGCGTGGCCTGCGCACCGCCATTCTCGACCTGACGCAGGGCGAAGCCGGAACCCGCGGCAGCGCCGAAGAACGCGCCCGCGAGGCCGCGGAGGCCGCGCGCATTCTGGGCGTCGGCTGGCGTCAAGCCCTCGATCTGCCCGACGGCGCGGTGGAAAATACCCTGGAAAATCGCCTGAAAATCGTCCGCGTCCTGCGCCTTTTGCGCCCGCGCGTGGTCATTCTTCCCTACGGACAGGCGCGCCATCCGGATCACGCCGCCGTGGCGCAACTCGGCTATGAGGCTTGCTTCCTCTCCGGCCTGTCGAAAATTGAAACTGGAACCGCAAATCATCGCCCCTTCAAGATCGTCTACGCCAGCCTTTACGCCGATGTGCGCCCCAGCTTCATCGTGGACATTACGCCGTTTATTGAACAGCGCCACGCCGCGCTGATGGCCTACCGCTCGCAATTTGCCAATCAGTCCGCCGGCAGCGCGCTCTTTGTTCCGGAAGAGGAGATTCGCGAGCGCATCTTCGCCGAAGCCCGCCATTACGGCCTGCTGGCTGGCGTGCGCTATGGCGAACCCTTTGTGCAGAAGGAGGTCGGCCTGGTGGACGACCTGACCCTCGTTCCCGTGCAGTCAATCTGAATTCGCTCGGGCGAATCCCACCAAGTCGGGCAATCGCAGTTGATTTTTACGGAATATAGGGCCCAGGTCTACGCGAAATTCGCTTGGTACGCGGCTATCGCCGCTTTGTAACAAGGGCACGGCTTCAGCCGGGCCGCCAATACAGTGGAAGAAATGCTGGGCTTTAGCCCCTGCACATACATTTCCGCACTTCGCAGTTCAGCAGCGGCTGAAGCCGGATTCTATTTTGACTCTTTTCGGCCCGGCTGAAGCCGTGCCCTTGTTACAAAACCATATTTGCTCCGCTGCCCTGGGCTGACGATAGAATTCTTGCCGCACTCAATTTTCAAATGCAATTGCCCGTACTCCGCGGAAGAACCCCATCGTCCCACCTGCCTCCGCGCTGCTACCATGAGGTTTGCCGGAGTCTTATGCGCGATCACCTGGCTACTCTCGTTGACGACTTCCGCCGCCATGGGCGGCAGATCGCCGTCGTCCGCTTTCAGGGCAACCGGCGGCGCGTGACCACCTATGAAGAGCTGGCGCGGCTGGCGGGGCGCTTTGGCGCGCTGCTGGAGCGGCGTGGCATCGGCCCTGGCGACCGGGTTCTGCTCTGGGGCGAGAACAGCGCGGAGTGGATGGCGGCTTTTCATGGCTGCATCCTGCGCGGCGTGCTGGCCGTGCCGCTGGACGCCTACGGGAGCGCCGAGTTTGCGCGGCGCGTGGCCGCGGATGTGAAGCCCAAGCTGGCGGTGGGGGATGCGGAGCTGCTGGGGCAGTTGTCCGAGGAATGCCCCCGGATCGCCTTCGAGGATTGGCCGGAAGCGCTACCGGCGGAAGAGGCCGGTCCGGCGGCGGGGCTTTCGCGCGAGACGCCGCTGGAAATCCTCTTCACCTCCGGGACCACCGGCGATCCCAAAGGCATCGTGCTGACCCACGGCAATGTGCTGGCCAGCGTGGAGCCGATCGAGCGCGGGGCGCAACCCTATATGCGCTGGGAGCGGCTGCTGGCCCATCCGCTGCGCATCTTCGACTCGCTGCCGCTGAGCCATGTCTTCGGGCAGACGATGGGGCTGTGGATTCCGCCCATCTTTACCGCCGAGGTCCACTTCGAGAGCCGCCTGGTGGCCTCGCGGCTGATCGAAACGATCCGGCGCGAGCGCATCAGCGTGCTGGCCGCCGTGCCGCGCGTCTCGGCGCTGCTGAAGACGCATCTGGAGGCCGAGCATCCGGGATTGAGCGAGCAGTTGGGCGCGTCAAAAGGCATCCGCGCTTGGCAGCGGTGGTGGCGTTTCCGGAAGATTCACAGCGAGTTTGGGCTGAAGTTCTGGGCGCTGATCTCCGGCGGCGGGGCGCTGGGCGGGGCGCTGGAAGAGTTCTGGAACCGGCTGGGCTTCGTCGTCGTGCAGGGCTACGGAATGACCGAGACTTCGGCGCTGATTACGCTGAATCACCCATTCCACGTGGCCAAGGGGACGATCGGCAAGCCGCTGCCGGGGCGCGAGGTGAAGCTGGGGCCGGACGGCGAGGTGCTGGTGCGCGGGCCGATGATCTCGACCGCGACTTGGACGGGCGGGGCGTTGCAGGCGCGCGCCGATGAGTGGCTGGCTACGGGCGATCTGGCGGAAAATGCGGCGGGCGGCGAACTGCGCTTTTTGGGGCGCAAGAGCGAGGTCATCGTGACCTCGGCGGGCGTGAATCTGCATCCGGAGGATTTGGAGGCGGCCATCGAGCAGGAGCCGAGCGTGGCGGCCTGCGCGGTGGTGGCCGTGGAGACGGCCAGCGGGCCGGAGCCGTGCGCGGTGCTGGCGATGCGCGGCGGGAGTGACGGGGCGGCGGCGGCCATCGAACGGGCGAACCAGAGGCTGGCGGAGTTCCAGCAGGTGCGGCGCTGGATGCTGTGGCCGGAGCCGGATCTGCCGCGCACCTCATCCGGCAAGGTGCGGCGGAAGACGGTCTCGGCGTGGCTGGCCGGCATTCAGGACACGGCCAGAAACGGCGCGGCGGCGGCGGCGGGCGCGGGAGCCTATGGAGCTACAGGAGATTGGCTGCTGGCTCTGATTGCGGAGATTACCGGCGAGAGGCCGCGCGGGGTGGGCGATGAGCAGCGGCTGAGCGAGGATTTGCTGCTGGACAGCCTGGGCCGGGTGCAGTTGGCAGCGGCGCTGGAGGAGCGGCTGGGCATTGCGCCGGAACTGGATGAAGCGCGGACGCTGGGCGAGCTGCGCCAACTGCTGGCGGAGGCTGGGGCTTCTTCGACTCCCACCCATTCCGCTGCAAAACGCGGAATGGATGGGGTACGGGCTCAGGCAGAGAGGGAAGATGGCGCCGCTTTGAAAGGGGAAGATAGCTCCGCTTTGAATAAGGAAGATGGTGCTGTTTTGAATAAGGAAGATGGTGCTGTTTTGAATAAGGAAGATGGTGCTGTTTTGAATAAGGAAGATGGTGCTGTTTTGAAAGGGGAAGATGGCGCCGCTTTGAAAGGGGAAGATGGCGCTGCTTTGAAAGGGCACGACTTCAGTCGTGCCGCAAATGCCCCTCATGCGGTGCGGGCTTTAGCCCCTGAGGGAGGCTTTTCATCACAATCGCCCGCCCCTGCAAGTTCTTTCCCGCCCCATCATATTCCGGTTGATTCTACCGAGCCGGGAAGTTATATTTATCCGCGCTGGCCATGGTGGCGGCCTTTCCACTGGCTGCGGGTGGCGTTTATCGAGGCGGTTGAACTGCCGCTGGTCCGGCTGCTGGCCGCGCCGCGCGTGGTTGCGCCGGAGCAGCCCGCAAGCGCCGAGCCTCTGCTGATCGTGGCCAATCACGTCTCCACCTTTGACGGGCCGCTGATTCAGTACGCTCTGCCTGGGCCGTTGCGGCGGCGGATGGCTGTGGCGATGGCCGGGGATATGCTCGCAGAGTACCGGCACTTCCGTAATCCAGAAAGTTCGACCGGGAGGCACGGCTTTTATCTGCCGGGTCCGCTGATCTGGCTGCTGCTGACGGCGCTCTTCAATGTCTTTCCGCTGCCCCGGCGGCGCAACTTCCAGCGCAGCTTTGCCCATGCCGGCGCGGCGCTGGACCGCGGCTACAACGTGCTGGTCTTCCCGGAGGGCACGCGCTCGGCGGCGGGTGAACTGGCACGCTTCCGGGGCGGGATCGGCCTGCTGGCCAAGCAATCGGGCGCCATGGTGCTGCCGGTGGGTCTGCGCGGCCTGGGCGAGCTGAAGGCCGCCGGACGAGGCTGGTTCCGCTCAGGAAAGATCGAAGTCCGCGTGGGCGAGCCGATCCGCTTTGGCCCGGAAGAGAGCGAGGCGGCGATTACCGAGCGGCTGCACGCCGAGGTGGAACGGCTGGTAGGGACTAAGGGACTAGGGAAATAGTAGGATGCACGAACTGAAGCTGCTGGAATTTGTCGCTGTGGGTCTGCTGATTTTGACCAACGCCTTTTTTGTGGCTGCTGAGTTCGCGCTGGTTTCCATCCGTGATACGCGCATTGAGCAGTTGCTGGCCGCCGAGGTTCCCGGCGCGCGCGCCGTACGGCGGCTGCAATCCGATCTGGACGATTTTCTTCCCGCCGTGCAGTTGGGGGTTACGCTCTGCTCGCTGGCGTTGGGCTGGATCGGCGAGCCGCTGGCCGCTTCGGTCATTCTTGGCTGGATTGCCGCGCTGCCCCAGCCGCCGGCACATGCGCTGGCCTACGCGCACCTGGTAGCCGTGGCCGCTGTCGCGCTGGGCTTTTGCTTCATCACGTACTTCCATGTGGTGGTGGGCGAGCTGGTGCCCAAGTCGCTGGCGCTGCGGCGGGCCGAGGCGCTGGCCGTGGCCGTTGCGCCGCCGATGCTTGTTTTCATGACGCTGGCGCGGCCGGCCGTGCGCCTGCTCAAAAGCTCGGCGGCCGTGATCCTGCGCGGCTTCGACATTCCCATGACCGAGCGGGCGCAGGTTCACTCGCCGGAGGAGCTGAAGCTGATTGCCACGGCGGCGCGCCGGATGGGCGTTCTGCCGCGCTTTCAAGAGACGCTGATTCATCGCGCTCTGGAGCTGGACGACGTGCCGGTGCGCGAGATCATGACCACGCGGCAGAAGATCTTTTCTCTGCCCTCGAATCTGCCCATCGAAGCGGCCAGCGCGCAGGTCATCGAGCATCTGC
>CAYVGW010000050.1:0-25127 GCA_964450895.1 uncultured Occallatibacter sp.
CGGTGGCGCGCGTGGGCGCGGCGGCGCTGCTGGGGCCGACCTCGTTCTTCTTCGTCTCGAACTTCGCCGTCTGGGCAAGCGGCTGGATGTATCCCAAGACGCTGGGCGGGTTGGGCGCGTGCTATATCGCCGGCTTGCCCTTCTATCGCAATGACCTGATCTCGACAGCGATTGTGGCGAGCGCGGCCTTTGGGCTTCCGGTGCTGGCGCGGCGGTTGAGCGAAGCGCGGGCGCAGGTGGCGCTGGCGGGCAAGTAGTGGTTGGAATCCCCGGTCTCAAAATTGAGACCGGGGGCACCCATAATTTCAATTGCACTCATAGTTTGAATCGCCGTAAAGGCTTCAGTCTTCCAGCTTGCCGGCGCGCTTTTTGCGCATCCACCACCAGGCAAAGCCCGCCACTGCCAGACCGCCGACGATGGTCAGCGCGGCCAGACCGTGGCGCTCGACCAGATGCACCGCGTCCGGACCCAGTTGGATGACCAGTGCGGAGAGGATCAGCCAGCGCAGCAGCCTGCCGCAGAAGACGGCGAGCATGAAGGGCGCGGAGCGCATCTCGAAGACCCCGGCGGCGAAGACAAAGGCCTTCCAGGGCGTGGGCGGCGGGAGCATCGAAGGGATCATCATGGCCAGGAACTCCTGGCGCTCGAAGCGGGCGCGCATACGCTCATAGCGCTCGCGGTTGACGTGCTTGAGCAGGAAGAGTTCTCCGCCGGCGCGACCGAGGCCATAAGGCAGCAGGCCGCCGATGGCCGACCCGAGGGCAGCCAGCAGGCAATAGAGCCAGAAGTGGGGCTTATCGTTCCAGATGCAGACGGCCAGATAGGCATCCATGGGGATGGGAATAGTGGAGGAGTCGAGCAGCGCCGCCGCGCCCGCGCCCCAAATGCCGAAGTGAGCCAAAAAAAGGGCGATGAGCTTCCATTTGGCCGCCAATCCTGCAAAAAAATGCTTCAAACCTGGTTCCCTTCCGTTCTTAACGCCGTCTTAATCATCAGGAACCATTGTACGGGGCGAGGCCATGGGCAAGGGTTTGGCCGGGATGAGAGAATAGAGAGAAAGGATAGATTCGAGACGGCGGGGCATGTGCGCTCCGGCTGGCTTTACAGAAACGAATGCCCATCGACGAAGCGCCCATCAACGAGAAAGAGCCAGGCACGGACGCGCCTAACCGCGTGGCGGAGACTCCGTCCGTGGTGGTACGCGGCTCGCGCTGGGTGGACTACGACACCCACGAACTGCTGGAGATGATCAGCGAGTTGGAGGATGAGCGGCGCTGGGCGCGGCTGCGCGAGGGCATCTGGCTCGCTCTGATCTTCCATGCGCTGCTGTTTGCCGCAATCATGGTGCTGCCCAGATACATCAAGGGGCCAGCCATCGTCGAGTCAGACCAGGCTCTGAAGGAGCGCAAGGAATTCACCTATCTGGATTCGCCCAAGTTTGAGCCCAAGGTGGTGATCAAACCGGTTCCGATCAAGCCGCCGCAGATCGACCAGAAGACGCTGGAAGAGATGAAGAAGGAGACGCCGCCCGCGCCCGAGCCTGCACCGGCTCCCGCTCCAGCTCCGCAGCCAACTCCACCGCCGATTCCGCCCAGCCAGCAGACGCAGTCGCCGGTCGAGGCACCTCATCCGGCAGCCGTTCCGGCGCGGCCCAACTTTGCCATGCACTCGGAGAATCCCGCCGACGCGCTGCACGACGCGATGAGGAATGCGGCGCGGGATCACGGCGCGGGCACGGGCAGTCTGCCCTCCCACGGCGGACTGTCGATGCACCCCGGTGCGGGCACGGGCGGTGTGCAGATCCTCAGCGACACCCAGGGCGTGGACTTCAACAACTGGCTGATTCACTGGCACCGGGAGACGGAGCGCACCTGGGATCCGCTCATCCCCGACGAGGTCAACCCGCCCATCAGCAAAGCCGGGCAGTTGATGATCCGCTTCAAGGTGCTACCCAGCGGGCGGATCATGGAGGGAAGCATGGTGCTGGAGGGCAGCAACGGCGACGTGGCCCTGGACCGCGCCGCCTGGGGCGCGCTGACCGGCTCGAATTATCCACCGCTGCCCAGGGACTTCCACGGCCCGTACCTGGAACTGCGGGCGTGGTTCCTGTACAACATGAATCCCGAGCAGCAGTGAGCGCCCGTTCGTTTCAATGAACTTCTTGGGAAACGCCAATTCTACGCTGCGTCCTCCATAGAGAATGCGCAGGAGGGCGACGGAATCCGCATCAACACGAAACGCTATCAACACACGGCGCTCAAACCCCATCACGCGTAAGCCGGGGCGCAGATCGTCACGGCTGGTTCCCCGTTCTGCGAAAACCTGAAGGCTCAAGCAGCTCTTTTCAATGCGATTGATATAACCAAGGGCGCGTTTTGGAGTGCTGCGATCAGCGATGTAGTCATAGAGATCGAAGAGATCATCCTTGGCTTCCGGCGTAAAGAAGACCGAGTCGTTCACGCGTTGCGCGCCTCTCGATCCTGGTGGCGGGCGCGAAGGGCAGTAAAGACTTGGTTGGCGGGAATCGCACGGCTGGGATCTGCTTGGAGAGCATCGTAGGCGGCTACGACATCCTCGCGCAGCCAGCGCTCCACGGCGGCATCCCGTTCTTCCAGCGCGCGCAAACCGGCCCGGACCACCTCACTGGCAGAGGCGTAGGCTCCAGAGTCTACCAGCCGGTCAATATACTGACTCTGTTCGCTGGGCAGACTGACAGTTCGCTTTACACAGAGAGCGGGAGGCATGACAGGTAACTCCTTGACAGGATTTTAGCATGAGTATGAAGAGTTCATACTGCCTTTGTCCGCGTATGTCTGCCATTTGCAGCCAAGAAGTAACAAGCGTGGATCGGGAGGTCCAAGCAACAGCCGGCCAGGAGGCCGACGCTACAGTGTGTGTGGGGGGCCGCAGGCCGGCGACGCCGGTGGGGAACTAAAACGGCAGGAAGACGGAGAAGGCGGTTCCGCTGACCGCGGCACCCTGCCAGCTCCAGACGCGCACATGGCCGTGGCCGCGCTCGACCAGTTGCGCCACCACCCAGAGGCCCAATCCGGTTCCGGTCTCCGTCTTGGTGGTGAAGAAAGGCTCGAAGATGCGGCGCATGGTGGCCCGGTTCATGCCCATGCCGGTGTCGGCGAGGGTGACGCGCATCCCCGGCGTTTTGCCGTCGCGCCAATCAAGCGAGGGACGCAGGCGCACCACGAGCCGTCCGCCCTGGGGCATGGCGTCTATCGCGTTTCCAATCAGGTTAGCGAAGATCTGGTGCATCTCGCTAGGCATGCAGGCGACGGCGGTCTCCCGCTCAGCGCGCACCTCGGCCTCAATCCCAGCGCCGCGCAGGCGGGCGCGAAAGAGCATCAGCACCCCGTTGACCACCTCCGAGAGCTTGGTGACGGCCGGCGTTCCTGGCTGGCGATGAAATTGCAGCGTCTGCTGGGTGATGAGCGAAACGCGCATCAGTTCGTCCATCGCCTGGCGGCTATAGGCGCGCGTCTCTTTGGTGTTCTCGGCCACGGAGATCAGGTAAAGCAGGTTGCCCACGGCGGTCAGCGGATTGTTGATTTCGTGGGCCACGGAGGCCGCCAGCCTTCCGGCGACGGCCAGTTTTTCCGTGCGCAGCATCGCCTCTTCGGTCAGCTTGCGGTGGGTTACGTCGGCCAATACGCCCACCACCCGCGTCGGGCGGCCTTCGCTGTCGTGCTGGCATTTGCCTTGCGACTCCATCCAGCGCACCGACCCATCCGGCCACAGGACGCGATACTGCTGGTGGTAATCCTCGCCGGTGGCGCGAATCTCGGCCAATGCGGCCTTCACGCGCTCGGCATCCTCCGGGTGAAGCAGCCGGAGCCAGTCCTTGGGAAGTTGATTCACTGTGCCCGGCTCTGTGCCGGTCATCTCGCAGACCGGGCCGGAGCCGTAGGCCGCGTTCTCCAGCAGATCCCAGACCCACATGCCCATGCCGTTGACTTCCAGGGCGATCTTGAGCAGCTCGTCGCGCTCCCGCAGTTCCTCGCTGGCGCGGGCGCGCTCCTCGGCCAGTTTGTGCTCGGCTTCGGCCAGAGCCAACTGCTTTTCCAGCTCCTGCGTCTTCAATTGAGCGCTCTGCTGCCCCAGCCGCCGCATTCCCCGGCTGAGTATGATCAGGATCAAGAGAAAAAACGTCAGCCGCAAGGCTTCTTTGGAGATTCCAGTGGGATAGAGCGCCGCGGTGCGCGCCAGATAGAGATCCACCAAAGCGGCTTCCGTAAAGGCGCAAAGCACGCCCCCCCACATCCCCAGGAACAAGGAACTGAGAACCACCGCGGGAAAGGCTAGCAGCATGGGATAATTGCGCAGTTGCGGAATCGTGTAGGTGAGCAGAACAGCAATAACCGCCGCGCCGCCTCCCAGCAGAGCGCGCACCGCCCACGGCCAATTTTCCAGGTTCTGCGCGGTCGGAATGCGAATCTTCTTCATCGGTTGCCTGCTCGTCTCTCGCCCATAGATGCTTGTGGTAAAGTTAGGCTTTGAAAGGGCACGACTTTAGTCGTGCCGTAAGCGATTCAAAATCAACATGGGCTTTAGCCCCTGAGGGACGATTTTTCCGCTCTTTCAACTTTCACCACAGGCCGTTAATGCTGCTCCAAACCCTCTTCAATGCGGGGTAGGTCCTTCTCTTGATTTTTCCCTTGCTCCAGTGTATTGCCGTGCCGCTTATCCGACCGCAGCAAGAGCCATGCGAAGATAAGCCCGACCACGCCGAGTCCGGCGAACATGACCTGGGTCGCGGTATAAGTCCCGGTAACGTCCCGCAGCTTGCCATTCAGGTAGGGGAAGAGCGCGAGGCCCAAATTCTGGATGGCCGTCATCAGACCGAAGGCCGTACCCACACGTTTCTCCTCGACCACCAGGGGAACCGAAGGCCACATCGCGGCAGGCACCAGCACAAAGGCGGCGCCCAGCACGATCATGCTGGGGATGGGGTTCCAGTGGGTAATGCCCATGATCAGGTGAGCGGGAATCAGCATCAGCGAGCCGGCCACCATCAGCGTGGCCCGCTTGCCGATGCGGTCCACTAGATCGCCGGCGAAGGGCGCAAAGACCATGGAGGCGAAGATCACGATGCTGGTGATCCCCGGCGCCGTTGAGAACATATGCAGGAAATTGTCGAAGATCTGGGCCAGGAAGCCGCCCGTGCCCGGACTCACCAGCGGGATGCCCCACTTATCGTGAAACATATCCGTGGCCAGAGCCGTGAAGGGGAAGATAGCGCTGTAGAAGGTGACGCAGAGAAAAACGACGAACCAGAAGGAGGAGTTGAACTTCCTAATGTCTGAGAAGACAATCTTGTCGCTTGCGTCGGGTTTGGGGAGTGCGAGCACCTTCTCCCCGTGGCGGTCCATGGCTATGTAAACAAGGTTGCACAGTACGGAGAAGAGGCAGAAACCAGCCGCTGCCCAGAGAGCGATGCGGTAGCTGCCGAAGTAGCGGGAGATGAGCTCCTCTGTATTGAAGCTGAAGAGGGTTCCGACCCGGCTGATGGTGAGGGCGATGCCGAAGGCCAGGGCCATCTCCTTGCCCTTGAACCAGCGGCTGATGATGGCGCTCTGCACCACGATCAGCGTTTCGGACCCCGCGCCGAAGATCAACCGCCCGGCGAAGAGCTCCCACGTGGAGTGAGCCAAGGCCACGATCGTCGCGCCGAGCAGGACGAGACTGCAGAACAACAGGCTAGCCCGGCGGGGACCGAGCTTGTCGTACAACATGCCCCCGAAGAAGACGATAAGGATGGCGGCTACGGAGTAGGCTGTATAGAGATTCCCGATCGTGCTGCGGTCCAGGTGCAACGCATCGATGAGTGTGGGCGCGAGTGCGCCGATGCTGTCATAGGCGAAATAGCTTCCCAGCACCAGCAAGCTGATGAACAGCAGGATGGTGAAGCGGTAAGGACGCTTCGATGGATGAAAAAATCCCATGGTCTCCGAGATTCCCATCTCGGAAGCACGCGGGCGGCGAAATGGGTCAGGCATAGGGTCGATAAACCTCGGAGCGCCGCGATTTTGAACGGAAGAGGCGCAACCTTTGAAGATAGCAGATTTGGGCAGGATCTGGCAGTGGGCTGGCTCGCGCACGCTTCCTGTTATTCTGGAGGGTCGGGGCAAATCCCGTCCACCGCGGGGCCGGAAAGCGCGAAATCAGTGCCGGGAATTTCGCTCAGAACGAGCACATTAACCAGCAGAAACAGGATCAGATGACGGAAAACGCCAGAAAAATTGAAGTTTTCGATACCAGCCTGCGCGACGGGATGCAGCAGCCGAATATCGACATCTCCGTGCCCAATGCCGTCGGCCTGCTGGAGCGCATGGCCGCCTTCGGCATCCACTATGCCGAAATCGGCTTTGCCGGCGCCAATCAATTTGTCGGCGATCTGGCCGCCGCGCTCCAGCCGGTCGATACCGGCGCCATGAAGCTGGCCCTCTTCGGCAGAACGCGGGGGCGCGGCACGCGCGTACAGGATTGGCCTGATGCGCAGTTTATCCTTCGCCACAAAAAGCGCGTGCCCGTGGCCGTCCTGGTGGTCAAATCGCGGCTGCTGGACGTGATGAAGTCCCTGGAGACGACGCCGGAAGAAAATCTGCTCATGGCGTACGAGACCATAGCCTACCTTCAGGACAACGGCCTGGAAGTCGTCGTCGATCTGGAGCACGGGATGGACGCGTTCTGCGGACGGCGTGAAAATGGCGCAGTATGCGACGCCGAATTCCGCCAGCGCGCTCTGGATTACTTCCATCAAATGGTCGCGCAATGCTCCAGCCAGAAGGTAAGTCGAATTATTGTCTGCGACACCACCGGCGGAGCTGATCCGGAGGAGGTCTCCGCGGTCTTTGGCAGTTTGACAAAGAGTTATCCCGGCGATCGCTTTGGATTCCACGGCCACACCGACCGCGGCTTTGGAATTGCTAACTCGCGCGCCGCGATTCTTGCCGGAGCAGTGCAGGTTCAGGGTACTTTGCTGGGAACCGGCGAGCGCTGCGGCAACGTGAATCTAACTACGGTCATCGGCAGTATGCAACTCCGGGGCGAAGCCGAGTTTGTAACTCCGGAGTTACTGACTGGACTTACCAGCCTGGCGCATTCCGCGTACGCGGCCTTCGGCCTGGATACACCGCACAGCGCGCCGATTGTCGGCCCTGGCGCATTCGGCACATGGGCCGGAATGCACGGCAGCAGCGAGCGCAAGAATCCCGGAGCCTATCTGTGGTGCGATCCGTCGCGGGTCGGGGCGATTCCGGTCATCGGGGTCAATGCGCAATCCGGCCGCGCGAATATCATTCTGCTGGCGGAATCGCTGGGCATAACTCTTAACTCCGCGCAAGCCCAGGCGCTCATGGATGCCAACCTGTCGATGATCGAGGGCGATGGATTCACCGCCAGCGATGTTTCCTTCAAGCTGGCCTGCATGAAGGTGCTGGGAACGCTGCACGAGAGATTCTCCGTCAAGAGCTGGAGAGTGATTGACGAATCGGATCTAATAGGCAGCCGCTATGTGCAGGCCTCGATGTTATTGTCAATTGGCGATGATACGGTCACAACTACGCGTGCGGAAGGCGCAGGACCAGTCGATGCGCTTACCAAAGCCATGCGCCACGAACTTGAGAAATGGTATCCGGCCATTGCGCGCATGCACTTGGGCAGATTCAGCGTGACGGCAATTGACGTTTCCGCGCAGGACACTGCGGCCCACGTCCGTGTTACCGTCAGCTTCCACGCTGACGGGCACGAATCCTGGACCACCGCCGGCGTCAGCAGTGATTTGAATCAGGCGGCGCTGATGGCCATCGTCGATGGCTTCCACTATTGGCTTTTAATTCACCCCGAGTAACTCAGATCAAGGAATGATTCCGTTTGCACGCGGATCAGAAAGGCTTCCCACGATGAACAGTTTCAACAGCAAGGCAACCATCAACTCCGGTAGCCGGAGTTACACCATCTATCGCCTTCCAGCGCTCGCGGCGCGCGGCTTTGACTTAAGCCGCCTTCCTTTCAGCCTCAAGATACTGCTGGAAAACCTGCTGCGCCGCGAGGACGGTGTCAATGTTACCGCCGCCGACATCGAGTTTCTGGCGAACTGGAACGCCCAGGCTGAACCGAGCCGCGAAATCGCTTACATGCCGGCGCGGGTGCTGATGCAGGACTTTACCGGCGTGCCTGCTGTGGTTGACCTGGCCGCCATGCGCGACGCGATTCGCACGCTGGGCGGCGATCCAGAGCGTGTGAATCCGCTGGTGCCGGCGGAGCTAGTGATCGATCACTCCGTGCAGGTGGATGAGTACGGCGCCGAGGGCGCTTTTGCGGCCAATACGCTGCTAGAGTTTCAAAGAAACCGCGAACGCTACGCCTTTCTCAAGTGGGGCCAAGCAGCCTTCAATAACTTCAGCGCCGTGCCGCCCGGAATGGGCATCTGCCACCAGGTAAATCTGGAGTATCTGGCGCGGGTCGTCTTTACGGCGGAGTTAGGCGGGGAGTTAGTCGCTTACCCGGATACCGTGGTGGGCACGGATTCCCACACGACGATGATCAACGGCTTGGGCGTGCTGGGTTGGGGCGTAGGCGGCATCGAGGCCGAGGCCGCGATGCTCGGCCAGCCAGTCTCCATGCTGGTGCCGCAAGTGGTTGGCTTCCGTCTCACCGGCAAGTTGCGCGAGGGAACAACCGCTACGGACTTGGTTCTGACCATAACTCAGGCGTTGCGCAAGCTGGGCGTGGTAGGCAAGTTTGTCGAGTTCTTTGGACCCGGCGTGGCCGCTCTGCCGCTGGCGGATCGCGCAACCATCAGTAACATGGCTCCAGAGTACGGCGCAACCTGCGGCATCTTTCCGGTGGACGCCGAGACACTGCGCTACCTGCGCCTTAGTGGCCGCAGCGAAGAGCAGATTGCGCTGGTCGAGAGTTATTACAAGGAACAGGGGATTTTCCACACCGCGGAGACGCCAGAGGCCGAGTACACACAGACCTTGGAGTTAGACCTGGCCTCGGTCGAACCAAGCGTGGCCGGACCCAAGCGCCCGCAGGACCGCGTGCTGCTGAAGGATGCGGCGTCGAACTTTGCCCAGCAGTTACCCGGCCTGCTTTCACCCACCGCCAAGCCGCTCGGCACGCGCGCAGCGGCTAAGTGGGAGCGCGTCGCGACGACGGATGCGGGACTTCAGCCGGCTCATACGGTGCAATCTCGCTTTGGAGTTGATCCAGAGACCTATCTCGATCACGGTTCGGTCGTGATCGCAGCTATTACTAGCTGCACGAATACTTCCAATCCATCCGTAATGCTTGCGGCCGGAATCCTGGCCAAGAAGGCGGTGGAAAAGGGACTTACCGTGCCGCCGTGGGTGAAGACTTCGTTGGCGCCCGGTTCGCGCGTAGTTACGGATTACTATACCAAGGCGGGCCTGCTTCCTTACCTGGAGAAACTGCGCTTCAATGTGGTGGGTTATGGCTGCACCACTTGCATCGGCAACTCCGGACCGCTTTCCGCCGATGTTTCCAAAAGCATCGACGAGCATGGCCTGGTTGCGGTCAGCGTGCTCAGCGGCAACCGTAACTTCGAGGGCCGTGTGAACGTGGATGTGCGCGCTAACTACCTGATGAGTCCGCCGCTGGTCGTAGCTTATGCGCTGGCCGGCACCATCAGCCATAACTTCGCGACGGATCCGTTGGGCGTGGATGCATCCGGGAATCCGGTCTATCTCAAGGATATTTGGCCCACGCAGGCGGAGGTTGCCGAAGCTACTGAAAAAGGTTTGTCCAGCGAGGGCTTCCGCCGCGAATATGCCACGGTGAGCCTGGGAGATACAAATTGGCAGGGCCTCAAGTTTCCCACGGGCGATGTCTATCAATGGGAACCAGATTCGACTTATATCCGGAAGGCTCCTTATTTTGATGAAATTACCGCGATTCCCGCTCCAGTCACCGAGATTGTGGGCGCGCGCGTGCTGGCTGTGCTGGGTGATTCTGTCACCACCGACCATATCTCGCCGGCTGGCTCGATCAAGGCCAACGGTCCGGCGGGCAAGTATCTCGCGGTAAACGGAGTAAAGCCGGCGGAGTTCAACAGTTATGGTTCGCGGCGCGGCAATCATGAAGTGATGGTGCGCGGCACCTTCGCCAATGTGCGGCTGCGCAACAAACTCGCCCCCGGCACCGAGGGCGGAGTTACCCGGCTTCTTCCCGAAGGCGAGCCGATGTCCATCTTTGACGCCAGCGTGCAGTACGCCGAGCGCGGCGTGCCGCTGGTGATTCTAGCCGGCAAGGAATATGGCTCTGGAAGCTCGCGCGATTGGGCTGCCAAAGGCCCGAAATTACTAGGCGTGCGCGCTGTAATTGCCGAGAGCTTTGAGCGCATTCATAGGTCAAATCTCGTCGGCATGGGAATTTTGCCGTTGCAGTTCGAGGCGGGTCAGAACGCGGAGTCGCTCGGATTGACCGGTGAGGAAGTTTATGACTTCCCTGCCCTGACGGCGCTGCTTGCGGCCCGTTTCGCCAACGGCAGCACGCTCCGCGTGAAGGCTGCGGCAGCCGACGGTACGGTAAAAGAGTTTGACGCCAAACTCCGCATCGACACACCGCAAGAGATTGCCTACTACGAACATGGCGGGATTTTGCAGTATGTTCTGCGGCAGTTAGCGGCGAAATAGGGTGGGTAAAGGATCGCCCATCCTTGCAACCAAGGTTTCCGCATCCTGCGAAATCAGTCGGCCAGATGCACAGCGATAACTGTTACGATGAGTGAGCGGAGAAACTTACCATGGAACGAATGCTAGCAACGCCGGCCGATGCGGAAATCATTCTCAAGCTCTATGAACTGCGCACCGAAGCAGAGATGCGCAAGGCGCGCGCGTGGATGACCGGCGAGTTCTGGCCGGCGACGGCGGAAGAGTTCTTTGCCGTGGCCGAGAACCCTGCCGATCCGCACAATGCGTGGCTGCGCCAGGTGCTTACTTACTGGGAGATGGCGGCGGCGATGGTGCTGCATGGAGCGGTTTCGGCTGAGTTGTTTGTGGATTGCAACTCCGAAGGTTTTTTTCTTTTGGCCAAGTTTACGCCGATTCTTGACGGTATTCGCGAGAAAAATCCTGGTTTCCTGACGAAAACAGCGGAGCTGATCAACCGTTTTTCCGCCGCCACGCAACGCTATGAAGCAGTGCTGAAGAATGTGGAGGCGCGGCGCAACAGCCTGCCTGCCCGTCAGGAGGCGCACGGTCAGTATTCTTATCCACCCAAGCCGTGAAAAAAATCTGTTGCCGAATCCGGGCCGCGAGAGCATGATGGAAGCTGTACGAGAATCCCAATCCCCCTGGAGGTTTTCCATGAAGCGTGTTCTAACCCTGTTGCTGGCTGCCCTGAGCCTGACCGCGTTGACGGCCAGCGCCGCCGGCTCAGCCAAGATCAATGGCTGGATCTCCGACTCGATGTGCGGCGCCAAGCACGCCGGATCGGGCGCGGCCTGCGTGAAAAAATGCATCAATGGCGGCATGTCGCCGGTCTTTGTGGACGAAGCCAAGAAGGCGGTCTGGACGATCGACAATCCCGACGCGGTCAAGGACTTCTATGGCGCCCATGTGTCGGTGACAGCGACGGCAGATCAAGCGAAGAAAAGCGTTCACATCGACTCGATTGCCGAACTGAAGTAGCGCATTCCGGGCTCTTTGGCGCCATGCGGACTCGCCTTGCGGGAAAACTCTGCTCGTGTCAAGGACATTGCTCTCATCGGAACCGGATTTGGGCCGATAGAGCAAAAGGCGGATGGACCCGAAGAGCTATGGCACGAGCAATCTGGAACGGCAAAGTTCTTGCTGAAAACGAGAAAACGGAGATGGTGGGCGGGAGTGTTTACTTTCCCGAATCCAGCCTCAAGCGAGAGTATTTTCGCCCCAGTTCCACCACCTCTCATTGCCCCCTGAAGGGGCAGGCCCGTTATCGCAGCCTGCTGGTCAACGACGAAGAGAATCTGGACGCGGCCTGGTATTATCCCGATCCAAAGCCGGTTGCACGCAAGATCAGGGGCTTTGTCGCCTTCTGGCGGGGCGTGGAAGTGCAGAGCTAGCACTGAAACTGTGCGATTTGGTCATTACTGCTGGACAAGCGCGGGCGGGGACGCCCGCGCGACAGCCGGTCTGGAGACCGGCGCTACACTCTGGAAAGCCCTACTTTCTACTCCCTAATTTACCCACGATTACTCTAAAAATGGAACCGGGATCGGCGCCTCCACCGGAACGGGAAATCCATGAACTTCTACAGCAGCAATGTACGCGATCCTCGCCCTATCCGCGCTATACCTGTTAGAAAGATGAGCAAGACTTGGTTTGCTCTTTCTTCAGTTGCCATCAGGGAGAGAACGTCTCATAGACGCCCCCAACAATTCAGCTTCGAACCTGCCGGAGCGTCTGCCGCACCGCAGAGCCGTGCCCTGCGCAGCTGCCCCACTCAAGAATTTCACTAACAGCCCGAAGGAGAACGGAATGGATCTGGATCATGCAAACATGGCACATGCGCAGTGGAAGGTGAAACTACGCTCGGCCATCGCCTCAAAATCAACGCTGGAGACGCCGGCGATTTCCAAGGATAACCTCTGCGAATTCGGCCAATGGCTGCACGGAGAAGCGAAGGCCAAGTACGGCTCTCTCCCCAGCTATGGAAAATGCGTCTCCGCCCATGCGGCCTTTCACATCGAGGCGGGCAAGATTGCCTCTCTCGTCAATGGTAAGAGATACGAGGACGCTCACTCCATGCTTGAGTTGGGAACCCCGTTCTCGATAGCCTCAGGCGATGTTACCGGGGCAATCCTCCAGCTACAGAAGGAGGTACACAGCCATACAGGCGTCTTCCTGGGAGATGCTTCCAAGGCCAGATCCATGGCGCAGCCCAGTGTTTAGAACTTCCTGGAATCAGCCGCCTTTTCCGTCTGGGCTTCTCACTCGCTTCACGTCTGTGCGAAGCGCGCGGGAGGCTCAGGCGGGCTAACTGGCGTGTACCACTCCGGAGTGGGAATTTGGGCGGGTGGTGTGATACATTTAGCCCATGGAACTCAAGGGGATAGCCAAGTTCGTGGTGCTGCTGGCCGTCCTGTTTGCGGCTGCGGCCGCCGCCAAGCCCATTGATCAACCCTCTGCAAAATCACAGAGCTCTCCAGCTTCCTCGATCTCCGAGGCGCAGAGCGGCCCCACGTCAAATTCCGCAACCGACAGCGCCAGCGGCCTCCACGACTACCAGCCGCACATTACCGCCGTCAACCCGCCCGCCGCGCCGGCGGTCTGGACCTGGCAGGAACAAGTCACCTGGGGCGCCAATCTATTGCTTGCGTTTCTAGGGTATGCAGGCATCATGATGGGTTACTCTTTGCTCAAAAAGATTGAGCGCCAGACAGGATATGCGGAGGCCATCGTTGAAGCGGCCTCCTCCAGCGCACACGCCGCCTTGTTGAATGCCCAAGCCATCATCCATGCGGAGCGGCCTTGGATTCTGATCACCGTCGAGCCTTCGCGGAGCATGGAAAACAGTTTTACCGTGATGGCCACCAACCGCGGCCGGACGCCTGCCCGGATCGTCGAGACCATGGAGCGCTACAAGATCGCCATCGACGAAAAACATCTTCCCGAAACTCCCGAATACCGCAATGAGAAGCGCAACGCTCCCTTTGCGCCCATTATTCTGCTGCCGGGCGAGTTCACAGCCATCAAGCCATTCTGCCGGGATGATGTGAAAGCGCTGTGTGACTCGGAAGAGCGCTTCAAGCGGATTGAAACCTGGGAGGAAAAGGTCTTTCTTTACGGCAAGGTCATCTACCGGGATCTGATCTCGGCCTCCGACGGCGAGGCCCATGAAACGGACTGGTGCTGCTGGTACATTCATGGACGGCAAAACAGCGGCATGGTGATTGCCGGGCCGCCGGAGTACAACGCTCATACTTAATCGATGGACTCGCCGGGCTTCCAGCGCACGAGTTCGACGCCGGCGTCCACCAAGGCAGCCAGTTCATCGGGCGTCCCCTTCAGTTGCGGGACGGTCCCAAAGTGAATGGGCAGAATGGTCTTAGCGCCGATGAACTTCACGGCCAGCGCCGCTTCCTTGGGCCCCATGGTGAAATGCCCGCCGATGGGCAGCATGGCCACCTGCGGCTGATACAGTTCGCGAATCAGATTCATATCGCCAAAGACGGCCGTATCGCCGGCGTGGTAGAGTACCGGCCCGTCCGCGATGGTCAGCACAAAGCCCGCCGCCACTCCGGCATAGTGGTCGCCCGCCTCATCCTGCACGGCGGAGGAGTGCTTGGCCTCGACCATAGTGGCGCGCACGTCGTTCAACTGCACGCTGCCGCCCAGATTCATGCCAATGGTCTTGGCGACGCCCTTGGCGGCCAGAAAGGTTGCCAGTTCATAGACGGCCACCACGGTTGAGCCGTGCCTGGCGGCCACCGGCACTGCGTCGGAGATATGGTCGCTGTGGCCGTGCGTGGCCAGAATATAGTGAATCGTCTCCGGCAGCACAAAATCCTTGGGATCCTTGGGATTGCCCGTAATGAACGGGTCAATCAGGAGATTCGTGCCCTTGGCGGTTTGGACCAGCACCGTCGAATGGCCCAGCCAGGTGATGCGGGTTCCTTGCAGATTCATCATGATCTCTCCTTTCGGATTAGGGACTAAGGGACTGAGGGGCTAAGGGACTAGGGGCTGTTTCGCGCGAATAGCCTTCATGAGTGAGCCTAGAAGCCGGCCAACATCATTGCACAGGGATTCCGTTGCCTGAAGATTCGCGGGGGCGCCGAATCCTAATTCTTTCGCGATAACAATCTGCGTTTCAAGCTCTGAGCACGAACCGCGAGCATGACCCAGAAACTGAAGATACTCCTCTTTTGTTGCGCGGCCATATCCTTCCGCGATGTTGCTGGCTATGGAAATTGAAGCGCTGCGCATCGGGTTGGTGAGGCCGAAGCGTTCGGAATCCGGAAATGCCGAGGTTAACTGATAGACACTGACCGTCAATTCGATTGACCGCTGCCAAACTACAAGATCTTTGAACGATTGACCCATCGGAATACGCCTCCAGTCCCCTAGTCCCTCAGTCCCTGCTCCCTTAGTCCCTGTCTTTCAGCGGGTGATAATCACTTCCGAGACGCTGTCTTTGGCCAGGAACTGCCGGAAACCGGACCAAGCCGTAAAGAGGCGCTCGATGCTGCGGTTGGTGAAGGCGCGTTGAATGGGAAAAGGCTGCGCCAACTGAACTTGCACGTCGTCGCCGGGGGTGACGTGGTAGCGGCAATAGGCGGTCTCCTCGCCCTGGGTCCGGGTGTGAAAGAAGGCCAGCACCTGCCCGCCGGGCTGCATGGCTTCATAGAGGCGCTCGACCACCGGCTCGACGAAGGCTTCGGGCAGATAATCCAGGGCCGTCCACAGCAGCACCACGTCAAACTTGCGGCCGGCAAAGTTGAGCGACTGGGCGAGAAAACCCTCGACATTCCAGGCCGGAAGGCCGTTCTCGCCGCTGCGGCTTTGCCAGTCTCCCGTGCAGGCATCCTGCACCACGTCCGCCAGGAAAACGCTGTGTCCCAGGCTGGTGAGGTAGTTGATGTTGCTCGGCGAGGTATAGCCAATATCGATCGTACTCAGGCTGGAGCCGTCTTGCAGCCGCTGGAGGAGCGCCGACCATCCGCCGGAATGACGCGCAACTCTAGGTCCGGCCAGCCCATGGACAGGCGCAGGAGGTTCGATCTCCGATTTTTTCCCAAACCAGCGGCCTAGCACCCTCAAAACCCCTTGCGGTTGATCTTTCTATGCGATTGCACTATTGGCCTGCGGGAGATTCGTGCCGTTGGCGGGCTTGGCAGCCGCCGGCGTCAGGTCCACCTTGCCGCGAAAGACCGCGTTGTCCTCAATCGCCAGACGTTGGGCGCGAATATCGCCTTCCAACTGGCAGCCGGCGCGCAGCTCGACGCGTCCGCTGGCCGTCAAACTTCCCTTGACCTGACCAAGAACCAGAATATCTTTGGCGATGAGATTGGCGGCAACATTAGCACTGGGACCGATGGTCAACCGGCTCTCCAAGAGGGTGACAGTCCCCTCCAAGCGCCCATCCACAATCAAATCTTCGCTGCCTTTCACTTCGCCGCAAATCACAATGCTCTTGCCGATACGCGCTGGAGCGTTTTCCAATGCCATAGTATGTTTCCTTCCGTGGGCCTTGCTTTCCCTGGAGTGCGCGGTCAGAGGCTCAGTACACGGCAACCTCCCCTGAAGGCGCCGTGGCCTTGATTCTCCCGGTTCTGTCTAAAAGAGTCCGCTCAATGCAATTGGCCCTGCACGAACTATAGCAACCCACGCCCTTTGCTTCAACCCGGAGCCGCGCAAGAGTTCGCTGCGTCTAACAGAAAATGAGGTCCAATGACCGCTCCTGGGCGGCTTTTGCCCGATAAACTGGAGAATATGCGCCGATCTTTGCCGCTTTTATTCTTGATCTTTTGGACTGCCGCATCTGTTGGCCAGCCTGTCCCCGGCCTCACGCCGGCACAGGCTCAGGCGCTGGTGGAGCGCGCGCTGGCCACGGAGTCGCGCGCCGCGCAGGAGTTCGGCCACAGCCATCCCATGCGCTACCGGCTGCACAAGACCAGCCCGCGCATGACCTCGACCAAAGAGATTATCGAGACCCGCGACGGCGATGTGGCGCGGCTGCTCGAAATCAGCGATCAGCGGCTCAGCCCGTCCGACGAGCAGCGGGAGCAGGCCCGCCTGGACGCGCTGCTGAGCGATCCCCGGCTCCAGCAGCACCGCAAGCAGAGCGAGGACAGCGACACCGAGCGCGCCCTGAAGGTTCTGCGCGTGCTGCCCAGTGCGTTTCTTTATCAATTCGCCGGAAGTGGGACGGCCTCGAGCGGAACGGTGGTCAAGTTCACCTTCCGCCCCAACCCGCAGTTCAACCCGCCGGATCTGGAGACGGGCGTGCTAACCGCCATGGCCGGCGAGATTTGGATTGATCCCGTTGCGGAGCGCGTGGTGCGCCTGGCGGGCAGTTTGCAGCAGGACAAGGAGATTGGTCTGGGGATCGCACAGTTGGACAAGGGCGGCTGGGTGGAGATTTATCAAGCCGACGTGGGCGGAGGACAGTGGCGGATCGTGCATCTGAAGCTGAAGATGAATGGACGGGTGCTGTGGAAGACGAAGAACTCCGACTCCGTGCAGGATTATTCGCAATTCGCTCCGGTCTCGGCGGGGCTGAATTATCGGCAGGCGATCCAGATGCTGCGCGCGGACACGACGGGCGCCCCATAGCGCGGATTCAGGCTTTGTCTCCAGACCGGAATGCGGCTATGAACCTAAAAGCGGCGGATGAAGGGCCATAGAAATGACCGACTGAATCAAATCAAAATGGGTGACAAAGATTGAGGATTTCAATCTCTTGGCGAGGTGCGGAGCAGTTCAAAACCGGAGTTTGAGAGGGAGCCGAAGAAGCAATTTTCTCAACCGCGGAAGTTTGCAGGGGCTAAAGCCCGGCTTTCTATTCAGCCCATTGCGGCCCGACTGAAGTCGTGCCCTTGTTACAAATCGCCTGGTTGCAAAGCGCCTGGTTGCAAAGCGGCTGGTTACAAAGCGCCTGGTTACAAAGCGCCAACATTCAGAGGTTCTCAAATCTGACATTGAAGATGGATGAAGGCTTCTCAACTGCCGTTTATAGGTTCAATGGGGCATAAGTAAAACAAAAGCAGCCCGTTAGTTTCTACTTCGCGGAAATCGCGAGTTAGCGAGTGAGCGACAGAGCATTTCAGTTGCAACTTGATGAGGCAAGCTGGACGTCTTCCAACTGCCGTTTATAGGATCATTTTTTCCGCACTTCCCGGCATGAAAATCTCTTGTCTGGATGAACTGCTAAAAGACATAGAATTGAAGTTGAGGAATCCTTGATGCATCCCCACTTGCCGGACGGGCGAAAGAACCGCGCGCGACATATTCTCGACAAGATGGCGGGATCGTTTGCGGAGTGCTTCGCCTTTGCTCTCCAGGCGTCCTTCCGGCGGCGCGGGTTGCGGAATGGGCCAAGGGGCGAACGGGTCAGGACGCTTATCTACGGAGCGGGGACGGCGGGACTGGCGCTGCTGAAGGAGGCGCGCCGGGAGGAAGCCCTGGGCTGCGGCGTGGTGGGCCTGATCGATGACGATCCCGCGAAGCGCAACCAGATGCTGGAGGGCAAGCGGGTGCTGGGAAGCGGCGAAGAGCTGACCTTCCTGGCGCGAAAACACGGCATACAACGAGTCGTGATTGCGATTCCATCGGCCACCGGGGCGCAAATGTCGCGCATCTTGCGGCTGGCGCTGGAATCCGGCGTCGTGTGCAGAATTGTGCAGGGCCAGGGCCAGCCGCTGCGGGAGATTGCGCTGGAAGATTTGCTGGGCCGGAAGCAGGTTCACCTGGATCAGGAGGGGATTCGCGCCCGGATTCAGGGAGAGGTGATCCTGGTGACCGGTGCGGCGGGATCGATTGGCGCGGAGATCTGCCGCCAGATTGCCCGCTTCCACCCCAAGGCATTGGTTGGCTTCGATGAAGCAGAGACGCCGCTCTTCGAGATTGAGCGGGAGTTGCGGCAGTGCTTTCCACAGTTGGACTTTCACGCCGAGATCGGCAGCATCACGCATCCGGAGAGAGTGCGCCGCGTGCTCGAGCGCCATCAGCCCTCCTGTATCTTTCACGCGGCGGCGTACAAGCATGTCCCGATGATGGAAAAGCATGTCTTCGCGGCCGTCGAGAACAATGTCTTCGGCACATGGAATGTGGCCCAGGCGGCGATCATCCAAGGCGTGCGGGATTTTGTGCTGATCTCCACCGACAAGGCGGTGCGTCCGGCGAGCATGATGGGCGCGACCAAGCGGGTGGCGGAGATGGTGATCCGCGCCTTGCAGGAGGAGAGCGGCACGCGCTTCGCCGCCGTCCGCTTTGGCAATGTGCTGGGCAGCAGCGGAAGCGTCGTGCCTATCTTCACGGAGCAGATTGCGGCAGGCGGCCCGGTGACCGTCACGCACCCGGAGATGCGCCGCTACTTCATGACCATTCCCGAAGCCGCGCAGTTGGTCTTGCAGGCTTTTTCGCTGGGGCGCGGAGGAGAGGTGCTGGTCCTGGATATGGGCGCGCCGGTCAAGATCGTGGATTTGGCCAGATACCTCATTCTGCTTGCCGGGTTTCAGCCAGACCGCGAGATCAAGATTCAATTCACGGGCCTGCGTCCGGGCGAAAAGCTCTTTGAAGAACTCAACTTGCAAAATGAATCCCTGGTGGCCACCGCGCATGAGCAGATCAGGAGTTATCTCAGCCCGGCGCACCTTGACGCCGAACAGATGAGAGAGGTTTTAACTGACCTGCGGCAGGTCGTCAGCCAGGAGGAGATTGGCCGCCTGCTGATGCTTCTCAAAGCGCTGATTCCGAGTTACACCCCCAGTTCTCTTCTGCTGCGCAGCGCGTTGGAGGCGCCTTCGAATCATGGCGGGCGTGTCAGTGAGCCGCTGGAGAGCCATGTGTCTGCGGCGATGAGGTAGAGCGCGGCAGCGGTTCGCGCTCGGTGCATTCACATTTCCCGGCCCGATGAGAGCGTCTTTATGAGAAGGCGCTGACGGAATTGATCATGTGGATGGTCCCCCAAGTGTTTCTGGCCTGACAGACAGTCGCTCCCTCTCCGCGGAAGTCCGTGCGGTATCATCGAAGTGTTAGCGGTTTGCGGCTGCTTGCGCTTTCAAGGCGCCGGTGGTGTTATTTGGCTTGAAGGATCAAAATTTAAAGCATTTTCCCGAACGCGATAGAGTAGCGCCGGCCACCTGGCCGGCTGTGGCGTAGACTTCCCGGTCCACGCTTCACTCTACAGCAACAGGAGAAATGCACTAGCCCAATTTTGCACGTAGAGTGGAAGGAAATGATGGATACATTTTTGATTACCGGGGCAGCCGGGTTTATTGGCCGGTCGATTGCCGCCGAGCTGCTGCGGCAGGGAAAGCGCGTACGCGGCATTGATAATTTCTCCACCGGCAAGCAGGAAAACCTGCGCGGCCTGGAGGCGATGGATTTCATCGAGGCGGAGATCAACGATGCAGCGGCGATGACGCAGGCCTGCCGGGAGGTCGAGTGCATCTTTCATGAGGCGGCGATTCCGTCGGTGCCGCGCTCGGTGGAAGACCCGGTCGGCTCGAATCACGCGGGCGTCTCCGGGACGGTGCAGCTCTTGGTTGCGGCCAAGGATGCGCAGGTGCGCCGCGTGGTCTTTGCAGGTTCCTCGGCGATCTACGGCAATACGCCGACGCTGCCCAAGTCCGAGGAGATGCCTCCCCAGCCGATCTCTCCCTACGCCGTCTCGAAGCTGGCGGGGGAGTATTATTTGCAGTCGTTCACCCGCGTCTATGGGCTGGAGACGGTGACCCTGCGCTACTTCAACGTCTTCGGCCCCTATCAGGACCCGACCTCGGAGTACTCCGGCGTGCTGGCCAAGTTCACGCTGAAGATGCTGGCCAGCCAAACGCCGACGATCTTCGGCGACGGCGAGCAGAGCCGCGATTTCACTTATATTGATAATGTCGTTCATGGCAACCTGCTGGCGGCCGCGGCGCCGGCGGAGCGCGTCTCCGGCGGGGTCTTCAATGTGGCCACCGGCACGCGCATCTCCCTGAATCAAACGGTGGAGATTCTGAAGACCGCCACCGGGTATGCTGGAGAGGTCAAATATGCTCCAGAGCGGGGTGGCGATGTGAAGCATTCGCTGGCCGCGATTGGGCGGGCCAAGGAATGCCTCGGCTACGAGCCAGTGGTGCAATTCCGGGAAGGCCTGGAGCGTACGGTCGCCTGGTATCGGAGCATGGACGGGCAAGGCAAATTGCAAAGTGAGGGAAAGTGATGACTGTTTCGGTTGCGGAGGGATTGCAGAAGCTCAAGCAGGGGATTGAAACTCGCGAGGCCCGTATCGGCATCGTCGGCATGGGGTATGTGGGATTGCCACTGGCGCTGCTCTTCAGCGAGGAGCGCTTCGCCATTACCGGCTTCGATATTGATACTCGCAAGGTGGAGACGCTGAACGCCGGCGGCTCGTACATTGTGCGCATCACTCCCGATGAGATTCAGTCCGCGCAAAAACATGGTTTTCGGGCGACCTCCGACTATAGCCAAATTGCGCGGATGGATGTGGTGATTATCTGCGTGCCGACGCCTCTGAATGAGCATCATGAGCCGGATTTGAGCTTTATCACCGGCACAGTGAAGGCCATGGCGCCCTATCTGCGCCAAGGGCAGCTCATCATCCTGGAAAGCACCACCTATCCGGGCACCACCGAGGAAGTGATGGTTCCGCTGCTGGAGCAGGGCAACCCCGCCAGCCTCAAAGTGGCGCGCGACGCGGAGAGCGCGGGCTTTTATGTAGCCTTTTCGCCGGAGCGGGAAGATCCGGGCAATGACAGCGTGGCGCGGCGCGATATTCCCAAAGTGGTGGGCGGCTGCGGCACGGTGGCGCGGGAGCTGGCCGCGGCCGTCTACGGAACCATCTTCAACCGCACCGTCCCGGTCACGACGCCCGCCGCGGCGGAGATGGCCAAGCTGCTGGAGAATATCTATCGCTGCGTCAACATTGCGCTGGTCAACGAGCTGAAGCAGCTTTGCATGCGCATGGGCGTGGATATCTGGGAGGTGATCGAGGCGGCCAAGACCAAGCCCTTCGGCTTCCATGCCTTTTATCCCGGCCCCGGCCTGGGCGGCCACTGCATTCCTATAGATCCTTTCTATCTTTCGTGGAAGGCCAAGGAGTTCGACTTCCGCACGCGCTTCATTGAGCTGGCCGGCGAGATCAATGCGCAGATGCCGTACTTTGTCGTCGAGAGTGTAATGGAAGCCCTGAGCCAGCGCGGCAAGGCGCTGCATGGCGCGCGCGTGCTGGTGCTGGGGCTGTCGTACAAGCGCGACATCGACGATCTGCGCGAGTCGCCCTCGCTGACCGTCATCGAACTGCTGCAACAACGCGGGGCGCTGGTGGAATACAACGATCCGTTCTTCCCCACCGTCGGCCAGGGACGCAAATACGCGCTCAATATGAGCAGCACGCCTCTGGAAAAACTGCCGGAGTTTGATTGCGCGGTGATTGTCACCGATCACACGCAGTACGATTACGCGCAGATCGTGGCCAGCGCCAAACTGGTGGTGGACACACGCAATGCGACCAAGGGGATCGATGCCGCAAATATCGTGCGGTGCTGACGGAGTAGTCTTTCCCCGCGTAAAAACCTGGATGCCCTGGCGCCTGCGGTGCGGCCAGTCGCGCTGCGCGCCATGGCTCATCCTAAAAAACGGCTGATGAAGGGACGTAGATATGGCCAACTGATTCAAATCAAAATGGGTTGCAAAGATGGCCCATTGCGGCCCGACTGAAGTCGTGCCCTGGTTATAAAGCGCCAAGATTCAGAGGTTCTCAAATCTGACATTGAAGATGGATGAAGGCTTTTCAACTGCCGTTTTCAGGATGATTACGCTTTGGAAGATGTATTCAGCTTTTTCGGCACGCTTGCATTACAATCGCACTCGAAACCATATCTTTGAAAATGGATTTCTATGGATTTACCGGGACTTTATTAGACTCTTCGTTTTCAATCTATGGCTGCCCCCCAGGGATTCGAACCCCGATATGCCGCTCCAGAGGCGGCTGTCCTACCATTGAACGAGGGGGCAACAAGAAGCACTTGCAGCCATGCGGAAGAGGCTAGCAGCAGGGCGCGGCTCACCAAACCGACTTATTCATCATAATGGGCCGCTCCTCCTTCGGTCAAACGCACGCGGGTTCTGGAAGGAAACTAGCGTGGAACCGGAGGTACACGCTACAGGCGACCAGGAGGCCGGCGTTACAGTTGGCCGGGAACGCGGGTGGAGAGCTACGCAGGATGAGATTGTGCGCCGGCGTTGCTTACGGCGCAATCGCATTCACAGCCGGTGCGCTCTCGTCGGGAGGGGCTTGCAGCGTATGCGCGCCCCAATCGGCCGCACTTAGCACACGATTGGGATAAACGCCCAGGAGCAGCGTAGCCGCAACCGCCAGCAGCAGCGCCGCACCTACTGCAATGCCCACCCGCGGCGACATCTGCGGCGCGGCAGACTTTGCATCGGCCTCGCTGTCTGGTTTCTGCGCCGAGACCAGCGCCAGACGCAGATAGTAGGCAGCCGCCAGGCCGGAGTTCAGCAGGCCGATGAGCACCAGCCAGATTGCGCCGCCGCCCATCGCCGTCGAAAAGGAGATGAATTTGCCGAAAAATCCGCCGGTAAAGGGAATCCCGACCAGCGAAGCCAGGAAGAAAAGCAGCAAGCTGCCAAGCAACGGCGAGCGATAGATCAGCCCGCGAAAATCGTCAATCTGCCGCCGCTGCTCGTGGTAGCCGCCGGCCAGCGTGACCACCGCAAAGATGCCGACATTCATCGCCGCATACGCCGCGATGTAGAAGCTGGCCGCCATCACGCCGTCCCGCTCAAGCCCCGCTAGCGCCGCCAGCAGATAGCCGGCATGAGCGATCGACGAGTACGCCAGCATCCGCTTCACGTTCGCCTGACGCAGCGCGGCCAGATTGCCCACGGTCATCGAAAGCACGGCCACCACCCACAGCAGCGGCGACCAGACCGGCCGCAGCGTGGGCAGCATCTCGTAGAGCACCCGCAGCAGCAGCGCAAAGGCCGCGGCCTTGGGCGCGGTGGAGATCAGCGCCACCACCGGCGACGGCGCGCCCTCGTACACATCCGGCGTCCACACATGAAACGGCGCGGCCGAGACCTTGAAGAGAATGCCCACCAGCATCAAGCCCAGGCCTGCCAGAATCAGCCCATGATTCTCCGCGGTAGGCGCGAGCCGCGCAATCTCGTAGACCTCGGTGGTGCCGGTTGCGCCAAAGATCAGCGCAATGCCGTAAAGCAGAAAAGCCGTGGCGAAGGAGCCGAGCAAAAAGTACTTGATCGCCGCCTCCGGCCCGCGTGAGGTGTGCTTGCGATAGCCGACCAGAATGTAGGTGGCGATCGACGAAATCTCTAGCGCGATAAAGACCAGCAGCAGCTCGACCGCCCCGGTCAGCAGGCACATACCCACCGCGCCAAAGACCACCAGCGCATAGAACTCGCCCTGATGATGGCTGTCCTCGGGCAGCGTGTCCAGCGAGAGCAAGAGCGCCACCAGCACAATGCCGCAGATCAGCACGTGGAAGAAGACGGTGAAGGCGCTGGTCTCGACCGTGCCGTAGAAGCCCGTGCCCATCGGCAGCGCAAGCTGGCCCAGGCTGGCATAAAGAGCGGCGACGGTTCCGAAGGCCGCCACCCAGCCCAGCCCGCGCCGCGCCCAGGAAGGCGGAAACGCCGCGTCCACCACCATGACCAGCACGCCGGTCAGCGTCAGAATCACCTCAGGAAGGATGCGGAAGATGTCATTCGATTGGTTCACCGCGAAACCTCCCCATTCTTCATTTGAGCCAAAAGCAATGGATCACCAATATCTGTCATCCTGAGCGGAGTTTGGCGCGTACTTTGCGACAAACGGAGTCGAAGGACCTGCGGTTGCACGCCCATTTCAATCACCGGCAGCCAACCCATCGGCGCAACGCCCATCACAAACATCAACACAGCCAATGGCGCCAAGACAAAAATCTCTCCCAGCCGCAGATCATCCGGCGGCTTCGAGGCAATCAGCTTGCTTTCCGGCCCAAAGAAGATGCGCTGCACCAGCCACAGCATATAGGCCGCGCCCAGAATCACCCCCAGCGTAGCGGCAATCGCCCAGCCCTTGCTGACGCCAGTGAAGGTGCCCAGCAGAATCATGAACTCGCCGATGAAGCCGCCCAGAATCGGCAGGCCGATCATCCCCAGCGTCGCCAGGACAAAGAACGTCGCCGCACGCGGCAGCTTGGCGGCCAGCCCGCCGTAGGCGTTGATCTCGCTCGTCGCGTAGCGCTCGTAGAGCAGGCCCAGCAGCAGGAACAACGCCCCATCCACCACGCCGTGATTCAAAATCTGGTAGACCGCGCCCTCCAAGCCGGTGAGCGTGCCGCCGTAGATGCCCAGTGTAATCAGGCTCAGATGGCTCAGCGCGGCAAAGGCCATCAGCCGCCAGAAGTCGCGCTGCA
>CAYVGW010000051.1:0-24508 GCA_964450895.1 uncultured Occallatibacter sp.
GACGTGCGTGCGGGCAATCTCGGCCACATCCACCAGATTCAGCCCGGTATCCATGTAGGCGGGGAATTTGCCGTTCAAAAAGTCCACAAAGATGCGGCCCGTCGGCGTAGGCTTGGCGTCGTTAGGTCCAATCGGCGTGGTGGGATTCAGGATGATGACGCGCTGCCCATTCTCCGCCGCGTGCAGCGCCTCCTGCTCGGCCAGAAACTTGGAGCGCTTGTAGTGGCCGACCATATCCTCCAGGCAGACCGGCGTGTCCTCGTTCACCACCAGCCCGTCTCTACGGAAGTGCATCGTGGCCACGCTCGACGTATAGACGAAACGCTTGACCCTGGCCTCGCGCGCCATCCGCAGCAACTCGCGCGTCCCCTCCACGTTGGCCTTGTACATCGCCGCCGGGTCGGGAATCCACAGCCGGTAATCGGCCGCCACGTGCATCACCGCGTCGCAACCTTCAAGCCCCGCCCGCAGCGTTTCCGGCTCGCTCAAATCGCCGACAACCGTCTCGCCATTGATGCCTTCCAGGTTGCTCAGCTTGCTCGTCTTGCGCACCAGTAGGCGCATCTTCGCCCCATCCGCGGCCAAAGCCCGCGCCACATGATGGCCGACAAATCCCGTTGCGCCGGTTAGAAAAACTTTCATAGCCTCGATTCTCTTATGCCATCTTAAACTGTTGTGTTGCCTGGTTTGCAATCCATGGACGGACAAAACCCTCCAGATAATGCAAAATTGCATTACAATGTAAGAGAAGAGGTGATCCAATGGCTATCGTGAGCACAACGACGTGGGGACAGGTGACTTTTCGGAAGGAACTCTTCCAGCACGTTGGAGTCAGACCCGTGGAGAAATTGGAGATGGATATGCTGCTGGGGGGCGAGTTTCGGGGCCGGGCGGTACGAAAAGAAGGCAGCATCAGCGATCTGGCGGGATTTCTGGAGGGCAAGACCAACGGTGCAAGGCTGACGATTGAAGAGATGGACGAAGCCATCGGTGAAGCTGTCATCGAAGAGTACCTGAGAGGCGTTCAACATGAGGATGATCGCGGACACCTCGGTCTTGGACTCATTCCATGGGGTAATACGAATTTGCATTAAAATTGTTTCTGTGACTAAAAAAGAGAGGTGACTATGCCGGTTCTCACAGTAACGACGAGGGGCCAGTTGACGCTTCGGAAGGAATACTTGCGTCATTTCGGAGTCAAGCCGGGCGACAAAATAGACCTCACGCTGCTGCCGGGCGGGCGGGGAGAGATCAGCGCCGCACGGCCTACCGGATCTTGGGACGACTTCATTGGCTGCCTGGCAGGAAAGACGAACGTACACCTGACCATTGAAGAGATCAATGAGTCGATTGGCCAGGCAGCAGCAGAGGCTGGCATGGCAGGACTTGAGAGATGAAGATCATCGCCGACACCAACTTGCTGGTGCGATTGGCTGTGGATGACGATCCGCGTCAGAGGCAAGTCGCGGCGGCTGCGGTCGTTCAAGCCGAAGCCGTCATCATCAGCCGTCACGCGCTTTGCGAGCTGGTTTGGGTACTTCGGCAAAGCTACAAGTTCACCAGGACCGAAACGTCCGAGGCGATTCAGAAGCTACGCGGAATTAAGAATGTAGTACTGGATCATGCGATCGTTGAGGCTGGTCTCGCTGTTCTGGAGGCGGGCGCGGATTTCGCCGATGGCGTGATTGCTTACGAAGGCCGCTGGCTGGGCGGGGAAGTCTTTGTCTCCTTCGACAAAAAAGCCGTCACTGCCGTGAGCGAGCAGGGCCACAAGGCGCAGTTATTGGCCTGAACGAGACTGCGTTCCTGCACCGGAGCTTTGATTTTTGCGCAAGGCGCTCCAGTACCACCAGTTTCTCTGCTCGATGGGAAGCTGCGGATCACGGGCCTGGGCGACGGCGCAGCGGAAGACATCGAGAACGCAAATGTCATGAACCTTCCCGGTACGCTGGCAGAGCCGGTTATAAAGCTCCTTGCCGTCTTGCAGCGATAACTCGGCCACCGAATGAATGCCGAGGAGGCGCAAGTCGGCAATCGCCGCCGCTCCCACGCCGGAAAGGTCTTTCAATTTACGGTCATCGCTCATAATTCTACCTGCCTGACCACCCTACCAGAGCTTTTCCCCCGGCGCGGCCTTACATTCCTTCACCGGCTGGGGACGCTTTTGACCTTTTTCCGAATCGGCCTCCCAGCATTCTTCCAGCACTGAGCAGTAACAAAACCGGATGCTCATATCTTTCCGAGCGAATTCATACGCCTGACGCAGTTTATCGTCAGAGCCGACCGGCATGATCGTAATCAGATTCCTGCTTTCGCGGGCAGGCAAAATCCCTCCCGATATATTGGAATAGATGAAACCGTAGAAGCCGCTAACATCCCCACTTTTGCCCAGAGCCTGCGCGCAGCAAGCCTTCAAAAAAGTGTCGGGTGTTTGCGCAACGCCCTTGTAGCGAATTTGAAACCATTCAATAATCGCCGGTCCTACGCCTTCATTGGCCAGGATCAGCCTGGACACCGGCTTATAAGTGACGGAGTCAAGCTGGCTTCCGTCAACCGTCAGCAGAGGCAGCGTGTTGGCCACTACCAACTTCTGATTCTGGTCCACCATCTTCTCCATGCTCTTGCCGTGTTCGATGGAGACGACGAGAGAAAGCAGAGAAAGAAAAACGACGCTGACAGTGACAATCACATCCAGCCAGCGAACGCCGCTTCCGTGGGCGTGCGGCGCATGGGCGTGGCTTGCTTCCGGCATTGATCCCGGCATTTCTTCCTCCGCAATGGTTGGTTGTTCCGGCAGTTCCAGCCCTTCGATGCTGTCTTCCATTGCGCATCTCTCCGAGTTGATGGTAACAAATCATTCCGCAAGAGAGGATAGGGTTCAAATAGCGCTCACCAAAAACGGCAACAAGGCCGATCATGGAGCCGGAAGCCGTCCCTACGGGACTCCGAAGATATTGCTGGTTGCGCCAACCCAGCGCTGAAGCGCTGGGCTAATCACCATTACGCCTACGGCGCGGGATTATGGGCAGTTCGGCCTATGGCGCGAAGTATTGGGCTGCTCGACGTAAGGCGCGGGGCGGCCAGTGCCGTGACCGATTGATTTGGTAACCAGAAAAATGTAGCGCCGGTCTCCAGACCGGCTGTAGTGCGGGTGTCCCCGCCCGCACATATTCATGTCGAATTACCAATTCATTCTGCAGGAGGAGATTTACTCCAGCGCCTCCGGCGCCAGCGCGATATTCGTCTCCCCTGCGGCCTTCTTTTCGTTGTACTTTTTCACCCAGTCTTCCCAATGCTTGCCGGCGGCGCGATCCTTGCCGCTGAACTCGATGCGCGCAATCTGGGCGTAACTCACCTTGCGCTTTTCCGGAGCGCTGGGCGTGAAGTACTGCACCCAGGAATCAGCCAGCGTCGCGCCGGTGTGGCGATTGAAGATAAAAGCCTCAATTTTTTCGGCTGCTTCGCCGCGCTCGCCGCTCTTGAGCGTCAGCGTCACGTCGCCGCGATAGTCGAAGGCTTTTTCCAGAGCATCTCGCAGCTCATCGTCCGTGGCCAGCGTGGGAACCCAGCCCTCAAGCTGTTCGCGCTCGGCTCCCGGCGCAACTTCCAGCGCTTCCACCTGCTCGCGGGTATATTTCAGCGTCTCGGCGCTCATGCGTGGGTCTCCTGCAGCGCGTCTTTCGGTTG
The DNA here is from genome assembly GCA_964450895.1 of uncultured Occallatibacter sp. Lineage (GTDB taxonomy): Bacteria > Acidobacteriota > Terriglobia > Terriglobales > Acidobacteriaceae > Telmatobacter. The sequence continues at coordinate 3,688 of CAYVGW010000051.1, forward strand.
CGCAATCTGCACCAGCGCCGACGGGGCCGGCGGTTCAGGCTGACTGAGCAAATCCAGCGCTTGCTTGTCCTTGTAACTGCTGAATGTGCCTTTGACCATCGCCCAGAAACCCTCCAGGCTTCCAAATCCATCCATCACCGCCGATGGCTCATAGCCGCAGCTCACCATGCAGTTAGCGCATTTCGGGTTTCCGCTGCCGACGCCGTATTCCTCAAATTTCGTCGTTTCCATCATCTCCTTGAAGCTCTCGGCAAAGCCATCCTGGAGCAGATAGCAGGGCTTCTGCCAGCCAAAGATGTTATACGCCGGCGAACCCCAGGGCGTGCAGTCGTAGTTACGGCGGCCCATCAGAAATTCGAGAAAGAGCGGCGACATATTGAACTTCCACGCCGGCTTGCGATTGGAGAGGATGGCGCGGAAGAGCCGCCGCACGCGGGCGCGGCCCATGAAGTGCGTCTGGTCCGGAGCCTTGTCGTAGCTGTAACCGGGCGAAAGCACGATGCCCTCGACGCCGATGGCCATCATCTCATCAAAGTGGGCGCGCACGCTGTTGGGGTCCGTGCCGTCAAAGAAGGTCGAGTTAGGCGTGACCCGGAAGCCGCGCTGCACGGCCAGCTTGATGCCTTCCACGGCGATGTCATAGCCGCCCTCGCGGCAGACGGAAAAGTCATGATGCTCGCGCTGACCGTCCAGGTGTACCGAGAAGGTCAGATACTTGGACGGCGTAAATTCATGCAGGCGGTTCTTGAGTTCCAGCGCATTAGTACACATGTAGACGTACTTCTTGCGCGCCACCAGGCCGTTGACGATCTCGACAATCTGCGGATGCAGCAGCGGTTCGCCGCCAGGAATGGCCACCATCGGCACGCCGCACTCTTCCACCGCGGCAAAACACTCTTCCGGCGTGAGCTGCTTTTTGAGAATATGCGGCGGGTACTGCACCTTGCCGCAGCCGGCACAGGCCAGCGAACAGCGAAAGAGCGGCTCCAGCATCAGCACCAGGGGATAGCGCTTCTTGCCGGTGAGCCTCTGCTTCAGCACATACGTGGCAACCGTCCACATCTGAGAGATAGGAACAGCCATCTTGGAATTAACCTCCGGCGCCAATTGCGGCGCGTTGTTTGAATACTGATTTTAGCTAGCTCTTCGCTCGCTCCATCGTTCGGCAATATGTCGTCAGCGCCAGCAGCGGAAAGTACTGGCGGTAAAGCGTGTAGGCGAGATAAAAGACGCGCGGAAAGCCCGTGCCGGTGATGATGCCTTGGCGGGTCGGCCCTTCTCCCATCGACTCATCCCAGCTTCCGTCGGCCAATTGGCGCTCCAGCAGCCAGCGCACGCCTTTGGCGAGGGAGTCGGAGCGGTCGTCGCCGGCGGCCAGCAGGCCTAAAAGCGCCCAGGCTGTTTGAGAAGGAGTGCTGGTGCCTTGCCCGCGCGTATCCGGATCGTCGTACGTGCCGCAGCTCTCGCCCCAGCCGCCGTCGCCGTTCTGCACCATGCGCAGCCATTCGGCAGCCTGCTGCATCTGCGGCTCGTTGCGGTCGAAGCCAATCGCCTCCAGCCCGCGCAGCACCAGGAAGGTTCCGTAGATGTAGTTCACGCCCCAGCGCCCAAACCAGCTTCCGTCCGGCTCCTGCTCGCGGAGGATGAACTTGATTGCCTTTTCGACGCGCTTGTCGCCGCGCCCGTAGCCATAACTGGCCAGCATCTCCAGCATCCGCCCGGTAATATCCACCGTCGGCGGGTCCAGCATCGCGTTGTGATCGGCGAAGGGAATGTACTGGAAGATCATCTTGGTGTTGTCTTTGTCGAAGCTGCCCCAGCCGCCATTCTTGCACTGCATGGCGAACTCCCACTCGATGGCGCGCTGGGCGACCTTGTGCTGATAGCTTTCGCGGGGATTATCCACCTTGCCCAGCGCCATCAGCACCTGCGCCGTGTCGTCGGTGTCGGGATAAAACTCGTTGTTGAACTCGAAGTACCAGCCGCCCGCCTCGACATTGGGAACCTTCACGGCCCAGTCGCCCTTGTGGCGCACCTCTTTGGAGAGCATCCAATCGACGGCCTTGAGCATACGCGGATCGTTGCGCGGGACTCCCGCCTCGCCCAGCGCGAAGACGGCCTGCGCCGTGTCCCAGACCGGCGACATGCACGGCGTCATGCGGAAGGTCGGCTCCGGGAGCTGCGCGCTCGGCGGTTCTTCTATGCCGAGTTTCTCGAATTCATCCCGCGCGCGGATCACCTGCGGATCGTCCTCGGAGTAGCCCAGGCAGCGCAGCGCGATAATGGCGTTCAGCATGGCGGGATAGATGGCGCCCAGGCCGTCGGTCATCTCCAGCCGCTCCAGCATCCACTTTTCCGCCTTCTTCAACGCCAGCTTGCGCACGGGACGGATGTGAACCGCCTCCGCCCAGTGCATCAGCCTGTCGAGAACGATAAAGAAGTTGCGCCAGGAGATGAGGTTCTTGCGGTCCCAGTGCAGGCGCAAATTCGAGTTGGCGCGCCCGCCTACGAAGAGCTCGTCGATGCCCTGCTCCGGCGGCAGCTTTTTGTAAGGCTTGCGCGCGTACATGATCGCCAGCGGAACCAGAATCGACCGCGACCACGAGGAAATCTCGTAGATATTGAAGTAAAACCAGTTGGGAAAGAGAACAATCTCCGGCGGAATCGCCGGCACCGCGTCGTAATCGTACTCGCCCAGCGCGCACAGATACATTTTGGTAAATGTGTTGGTGGCCACCACGCCGCCGTGCTTGAGAATCCACTCACGGCACTTGGTCAGGCGCTCGTCGTCCGCCGGAATGCCCATGATCTTGGCGCTGGAGTAGCACTTGACGGAGAGCGAGATATTGCCCGGGCCGCCGGGATAGATGCTCCAGCTTCCGTCCTCGTTCTGGTAGCGCATCATCTCCGCGAAGGCGCGCTGCATCCGCCCCGGATCGCCGCTCTCCAGCAGGGTGTGCAAGAAGATATAGTCGGCTTCCAGCATCGCGTCGGCTTCCAGTTCGCCGTTCCAGTAGCCCTCCGGATGCTGTTGCGAAAAGAGAAAATCACGCGAGCGCGCCACCGCCAACTCGACTTCGGCGAGGTCCGCATCGATCCGCCCAAAGCGCGGCGCGGCGAATTGCGTCTTACTCTTCTGCATCGTCATGCGATTCAAATGCCCCAGTTCAGCTTTCAGCTATCAGCTTTCAGCTTCTCGTACTCGAATGATACTTCTCAGGACGCCCAAAAAAGCGGAATTCATCCCCAAAAACTGTTGGCTAGTATCCAAAAGCCAGAAGCGGGCAACTGAAAGCTGAAAGCTGAAAGCTAATAGCTGATAGCCGATAGCTCGCCCTCACCGCACCGCAACAGCTTCAGTCCGGTCCGCGCTGCCGATCGCCTGCACGATCTCCGGCGGAAGGCCGAAGCGCACATTCTCCGGCATCACCTCTACCTCTTCGACGCTGTCGTAGCCGTTTTGTCGCAGATAGTTGACCACGTCCTCGACCAGCACTTCGGGGGCTGATGCGCCGGCCGTGACGGCAACCGTGCGGACACCCTCCAGCCACTTGGGATCAATGGCCTGCGAGTTGTCGATCAGGTAGCCGATCGTTCCCAAATTACGCGAAACCTCGACCAGCCGGTTGGAGTTGGAGCTGTTGGTCGAGCCCACCACCAGCACCAGCTCCGCATTATGCGCTACGTTGCGCACCGCGACCTGGCGGTTCTCCGTGGCGTAGCAGATGTCCTGCGAATGCGGGCCGGCGATGTTGGGAAATTTTTCCTTGAGCGCGTGGATGATGTCGCGCGCCTCGTCCAGAGAGAGCGTGGTCTGGGTCAGATAAGCCACGCGGTTGGGGTCAGGCACTTGCAGCGCCGCCACCTCGGCGACGTTGGAGACCACCTGCGTCGCCTCCGGAGCCTCGCCCAGCGTGCCTTCGATCTCGTCGTGATCTCGATGGCCGATCAGCACCAGCGAGTAGCCTTGCTTGGCAAACTTGACGGCCTCGATGTGGACCTTGGTCACCAGCGGACAGGTGGCGTCGATCACCCGCAGATTGCGGCCCTTGCTGATCTCCCGCACGGCCGGCGAAACGCCGTGCGCAGAATAAATCACTCGCTGCCCATTGGGCACATCGTCAATTTCGTGTACAAAAATCGCGCCTTTTTCCGCCAGTTCATTTACCACATAGCGGTTGTGCACGATCTCACGGCGCACGTAGATGGGCGCGCCAAAGGTTTCCAGTGCGATCTTCACAACGTCGATCGCGCGCACCACTCCAGCGCAAAAGCCGCGCGGTTTGAGCAACAACACCCTCTTCTGACTAGGGGAAGTCTCGGAGCGGTTACCGTTCGAGATAGTATCAAGCAGAGTTGTAGTCACTTTGCCAGTATACCAAGAGGCAGGGAATAGGGAACAGGGAATAGGGCATGGCAATCGCATTTGAACTTCGCCACACGCCTATCATTCTCGCGATACTCATGCGGGCGGCTTTTCGGAGGGAGCAGGGGCATTTATGCCCCTGAAGAGAGACTTGGGCAGTCTGGCCTTTAGGCCCGGGGCTGAAGCCCTGTGGTTTCAGGCGTAAATTCAGGGGCATAAATGCCCCTGCTCCCTCCAGATAATTTCAAATGCGATTGCCATGGGGAATAGGGAACTGTAGCGCCGGTCTCCAGGCCGGCTGTAGCGTGGACCTCCTGGTCCACGCCGCAGCCTACATCTGCAAAATATGCCTCAACGTCCCGCCGTGGGCTTCACGCCCATCGCGCTCAGCTTGGTGCGCGCCTGGGCCGCCTCGGCGGTCTGCGGATGGCGCTGAATCAGCGTGCGCAGCTCGTGAATCCCCGCTTCTTTCCGGTTCATCTCCATCAGCGCAAGCCCCTTGCGCAGTTGCGCGGCCGGGGCCTTCGAGTTGCCCGGAAAGCCCTCCAGAACCGCATTGTAGGACTTTACCGCCTCGCTCAGCTTGAGTTGCTTGTAGGCGATCTCGCCCAGATAAAAGTGAGAGCTGCCGGCCAGGTCATCCAACGGATAATAGTGAATCACATCCTGAAATTCGCCCGCCGCCACTTCGTACTTGGCTGCGTTGTAGTCGCGCAGGCCGGCCTGGAAGGTCTCCGCCAGGGGCGGCGTTTGATTGTCGGGCGAGGCGCCTGCGGGAGCTGTTCCGTTGGCCGCGGGGGCGCTCGATGCCGGAACTGGGGCCGGAGCAGGCCCCGGCACAGGCGCGGGTGCGGGTACAGCTTGCGCCGCAGGAGCCGTTGGCGTAATGGAGGTCGCGGCAGTGGCCGCCGGCGCGGTCTGAATGTTCTGCAACTGCGTCTGTAACTCCTGGATCGACTTATCCAGCTTGCCGATGCGCGACTTCAACTCATCCACCGAGTCGTTCAGCGATTGCGCCTGTCCGGAGGCTGTGTCCATCTTGGCGTTGAGCGCATCGCTCTGCGCGGAGAGCTTCTGCTGCAGCGCGGTCACCACCCCGGTCATCCGATTGGCGTCATCCGCCGTCTGCTCAGCCAGGTGCTGAATCACGCCCAGGCGCGAGTCCAGCGTGGACTGGATGCGCTGCACGCTGTCCAGCAACTGCTGCACCTGCGCTTGCAGTTCGATGATCTCCTTCGACGCGGCCCGCGCCGGCGCGGAAGCGCTAAGAAAGATCGCAGCCAAAACCGCCGAAGCGACTAAACGATAACGAAGTGCGCGTGCTCTCTGCATGAATTCACCTGTACAGTTCTCAGTTCTCAGTTTCCCGGTCACTGTTCACTTCAATTTCAAAATCTATTTTACCTGTCCAGCACAAACCTGGCGCAAAAAAGCCCTCCCAGGTCAGGGCAATCGCATTTGGATTGAAATTTGTCGCTTTGAAAGGGCACGGCTTTAGCCGTGCCGCAAAGTAGGCAGAAAATTCTGGGCTTTAGCCCCTGAGGGATGGTTTGTGAAGCTAAAACCTTCCCTCAGGGGCTAAAGCCGGTGCATTTTTCCCCTCGCAATCGGCACGGCTGAAGCCGTGCCCTTTCAAAACCGATCATTCTCTAGATTCCAAATCCAAATGCGATTGCCCTGCCTCCCAGGTCTCAGCAGAGAGACCTGGGAGCCGCTGAACTGAGAACTGAAAAACTGAGAACTGAAAACTGATTCACTACTTGTCAATCACAAATCCGCCCCGCCGGTTCTGCTGCCAGCATTCTTCAGTGGACTCGGAGCAGAACGGCTTTTCCTTGCCGTAGCTGACCACGCGAATGCGACTGGCCGCCACTCCGGCCGCCACCAGCGCGTTCTTGGCCGCATCGGCGCGGTTCTGGCCCAGCGCCAGATTGTACTCGTTGCTGCCACGCTCGTCGCAGTAGCCGCCGATCACAATCTTCGCATCCGGATGGTTCACCAGGTAGGCAACATCCTTGGAGAGCGCAGCCTGCGCATCGGCGCGGATGTCATAGGTGTCATAGTCGAAAAAGACATCCTGAACGCCGCTTTTGAACTCCTCTTCCGCGCTCAACGTCCGGGTGGGCACCACCACGGCCGGCGGAGCCGCCACCGCGGCATTCACGGTGACCCGCACCGAGGCATCCGTCGATCCGCCATCCCCGCGAGCCGTAAGGGTATAGACCGTTGAAGTGGTAGGGGTTACCGTCTTCACGCCAGAGGTGGGCACATCGCCGATGCCGTCGATGGTGACCTTATTCGCGTCGGTGGTGCGCCAACTGAGCTGGACCTGATCTCCAGCCGAAATCAGCGTGGGCGTCGCGGTAATCTGCGCAATGGGCGCGGGCGCGGGCGCTGCCACCGGCGCCGTCTCCGCCGCGGAAAGATCGGTCTTCGATTTCTTGTTGCCGCAGCCCGCAACCGCGACCAATGCAACCACCAGGACGAGAGGCGTCAAAATGCGATGAACTCGGTTCAATGTAATACTCCTTTCGCGAAATCAAGTGTGGGTTGAAGAGCAATTCCCGGTAAACAATCAGCACGAGCCGTTCAAAGTTCAGGTTAACGTACCCATCATAGCCCAAATGGTCAAAAGCATACAGGCCCCGGTTCACCCGGGTTGAAATTTACTTCCAGCTCCAGTTGGGCATGAAGTTATTGCCCGTTTCGGTCAACTGATGCTGCTCGGTGCCGTCGGCCAGCATCGTCCAAAGATCCACCCGCTTGCCCATCGTCCGCTCAAAGACAATGTGCCGCCCATCCGGCGCCCACGAGGGATAGTCGTTGCTGCCCGCCTCATGGGTCAGTTGCAGCCAGCGCTTGCTGGAGATATCCATTACGTAGATGTCCTGCCCGCCCGGCGCGCCTGGGCCATACTTGCGATTCCAGCTAAACGTCAAAAACTGCCCGTTGGGCGACCACGACGGCGAGATGGCATAGCCCGTATCGGTCATCCGCATGACGTTCGCGCCGTCCTGATCCATGGTGTATATCTGCGGCTCCCCAGTCGTTCCGCTCACCCAGGCAATCTGCGCATTGGAGCGCGGATTCCAGGTGGGCGCCACATTGGGACCGCGCATCGAGGTTATGCTGTGCAGGTTGCCGCCGTTTGCGTCCGAAACCCATATTTCGGAATCTCCTGAGCGCGAGGACGAAAAAGCCAGCCGCTCTCCGTCCGCCGACCACGCCGGAGTCAGATTGCTGCCTCCCGCCACGCCCGCCGGAAAATTCACCGTCCGCCCCAAATCCAGCGAATACATGCGCACCGCCCAGCCTCTGCTGTCCAGCGAGGCAAAGGCCAGCCGCGAGCTATCCGGCGAAATGCGCGGTGAAAGCGAAACCGTCCCCAGATGCGTCACCGGATGCTGGTTCTGCCCGTCGTAGTCCATCGCCCAAATCTCTTTGGCGCCGCTGCGGGAGCTGACAAAATAGATCTTGGTCTCGGCAATGCCGTTCAGCCCGCCGCCCAGCCGCAAAATAATCTCGTCGGCAAAGCGATGCGCCACCGTCCGCGCCATCTCCTGGCTGGCCTCTTCGTTGTACTGCTTGCCCAGCACCATGGGGCTGCCGGTGTTGCGCGTATCGTCCAGCCAGCCAGAGACCGCCAGCCGCCCCTTCACGCTGGAAAGCGCGCCAAAGGCCACCATCGCCGCGTTCGACGGCGCCGCCGACCACTGCGCCAGTGCAATCTCCTGCGGCGAACCGGGCGCGGCCTGCGGCGCAAGGCTCTTCGAGACCAGGTCGAAGATGCCCGCATTGGCCAAATCGCTGAAAAGCGTCGCGTCAAAGACCGCCTTCAGCGCCGGCGTCTGCGGATCGTCGCCCACCGCCTTGAAATCCGCCGCGGCAATGCGAATCCGGTCATTGCCCAGGTTGGTTCCGGTGCGCACCCAATCCTGCGCGCTGGCGCGGAACGAAGAGATGCAAAGAAGGGTAAACAGAGCGAAAAGCGAAATCCGGGAGTATGCTTTCATGCGAGGCGCAATCCTTCCTGATGGTTTTTAGACGTTTGAACGCGCGCATCGGTTCAAGAGAATCTTCTACGGATACTCACAATAATACGAGGCATTGAGCGTATTGAAACTATAACCCGCGGGAAGCGCCCCCAGGGAGTCAACCCGCTGCACGGCGCGCAGGCAGGAGCGGTCCAAGGTGGGACTGCCGCTGCCCTGGGCGAACTTCACATCCGATACCGTTCCGTCGCGGTGAATCGTGAAGATCAGGTAAACCCGCGCCCCATGCGGCGTGGAGGAATTCACCTCCTGAATGTACAAATTGGAACTGATCGTCCGGTTCATGTTGGTGACGTACCAGCCAAAACGCGTTCCGAAATCGGCGTCGGCAATCGAGGTATGGCCCACCGTGACTACCGTCGGCGTCTGCGTAGCGCGGGCCATCGACGAACCCGCCTGCTCGCCGTACTGCGCCTTGTTCTCCACCGGCGGCTTCACCTGGCTCTGCGGCACGCGCGCCACGGTTTGCTGTTGCGGCTTCACCTGCTTGCCGGAGATCGCGACAGCGCTCTCGTCCACCGCCTGCTTTTCTTTGGCGGCTGGCTCGGCCGGCGCTTGGCTGGGCGTCTCGGTGGCCAGCACATTCTCATTGGGCGGCTGATCGGAGGGCAGCGGCAGCGCGCTGGTCACCAAACTCACCTGAATCGTCCCGCTGCCCGCCGCGTCGCCCCACTGATGGGAGTGAAATAGCCCGCCCAGGTAGCCATAGATCAGCAAGCCTGCTACCAGCCCGCCGTGCAGCAAGAGCGATCCTACCGCGGACGCACCAATCGGCTCCGGCTGCAATTGCCGCCCCAGTCGCCCGCCGCCCTCCAGTTGCATCTCCATCCGTGTGCGCTTTTCCCTAGTTCTGCGGTTGTTTTTCGCCAATCATTCAATTCACTTGGGTGCCCCAGGTCCGGATTTTCGGACCTGGGATACCACGAACCCTGACCAGCCCAGTGCCAGACCCTCCAGCAAAGATTGGGTGCCCCAGGTCCGGATTTTCGGACCTGGGATACCACGAACCTCAACCAGTTGACAGCCTGATCACTGTCCACTGATCACTGTCTTCGTCTCCAGCGGCTGCGTCACAATCGAGATGTTGGTGATCCCCGCCTGCTTCACCGCGTCCATCACGCTGGCGAAGGCCCCAAACGGAACCCGCTCATCGGCGCGCAGATAGATCACCTTTTTGGCGTCGTCCGCCCCCGGCTGGCGCAGTCTCTTGGTCAAATCATGCACATTGATCGGCTGATCGCCCAGATAGACCCGCAGCTCGCGGTCGATCGTCACCACCAGCCGCTGCTCGGTGATCTCCCGCACCGTGCGCGTCTTGGGCACGGCCACTTCAATGCCCGACTGCAAGACCGGCGCGGTAATCATGAAGATGATCAGCAGCACCAGCACCACGTCCACCAGCGGCGTAATGTTGATCTCCGCCAGCGAGCTTTGCGTCTTGCCGTTGCTACTTGAAAACGCCACGGTCTACCTCCCGTGTGGCTGTATCGTAGCCGGCGGGGGCGGGCGCGCGGGGCGGAGCCGGCGCCTGTGGACGCACCGGAATCTCCTCCAGCGAGTTCAGCAGCTCCCGGCAAAAATCATCGCACTTGGCCGCAAAGTCCCTGATCCGCGCCGCAAAGATGTTGTACGCCACCACCGCCGGCACCGCGACCGCCAAGCCGGCCGCCGTGGTAATCAGCGCCTCGCTGATGCCCGGGGCCACCGCCCGCAGCGTGGCCGCGCCCACCGTGCCCAGCCCGTGAAAGGCGTCCACAATGCCCATCACCGTCCCGAAAAGCCCCACAAACGGACTCACCGCGGCAATCGTCGCCAGCCACGTCAGCCGCGACTCCAGCGCCGTCACCGCCTCGCTGGCCGCCGTCTGCGACGAGCGCTCCAGCGGCGTCAAATTGCGCGGCGGACCTGACCCGCCCGTCTGCCGCTTGTAGGTCTCGTAGACCTCTTCAAAGATCCGCGCCAGCGGGCTGAGCTTGCACTCCGCCGCCGTCTGCGCCATCTCCTGCAAGCGGCTCGCCTGCCGGAAGGCCCGCAAAAACTTGCGATTCTGCCCCTGCGCCTTGCTGAACGAGGACATCTTGCCCAGAATCACCGTCCACGAGTACAGGCTGGCGATCAACAGCAGCACCAGAACGGCCTGCGCCACAAACCCGCTGTTCAGCACCATCTCCCACAGAGCGTTCACGGCCGTCACCGGCGTCTCCTGGGACGGATTCACGTCAACCGGCAGTTGGGTTAAAAATGCAGCAATCAAAATCGGCGTATACCTCAGTATTTACCGTATCAGACCCCCTGCCCCCCGCCCAAGTAATCCTTCTGGTGCGCCCTCCCGCTCTCCCGCCTCCTTGCCCAGCCGCCAACCAAGCCTTTCATGCTATGCTGCGCACGGAATCCTCTTGTGTTTTTTACGCTCGAACAGTCTGTTGACAGAACTCCGAATCACCCAAAAATCTGTCATCCTGAGCGGAGCGCAGCGGAGTCGAAGGACCTGTGGTTGCCTTTGTTTTTGCACCTGTTTTTAGGAGAATGAAGTTGGGTGCCCCATCCATTCCGCGTACTTTGCGGAGTGGGTGGGATACCACGAACCTGCTACCGTCATCTTCAGGAGATTGACCTCGCCATGCTCGTCGAACTGCGCGCCGACAACTACGCCGTCATCGATCACGCCGCCGCCGCCTTCGGCCCCGGACTCAACCTGCTCACCGGCGAAACCGGCGCGGGCAAATCCATCCTCGTCGATGCCCTCGCCCTGCTCATGGGCGGCAAAGCCAGCGCCGAGGTCGTCCGCCACGGCGCAGACAAAGCCGTCGTCTCCTGCGTCTTCGAGTCCACCGCCAGCGCCGAGAGCATCCTCGAAGAGAACGGCATCGACTCCGGCGGCGCGGAGATCATCCTCCGCCGCGAAATCCTCTCCACCGGCAAGGGCCGCGTCTTCGTCAACAATCAGCCTGCCACCGTCGCCGTCCTCCGCCAGATCGCCCCGGAGCTGGCCCTCGTCCACGCCCAGACCGAGACCCTCAACTCCTTTGACCAGGCCCAGCAGCGCGCACTGCTCGACCGCTTCGGCGGCCTCGACACCGCCCCCGCCGCCGAGGCCCACGCCCGTTGGCGCGCCGCCGCCGCCAAGCTCGACGAACTCCTCCAGGGCGAGCAGGACCGCCTGCGCATGGTCGATCTCTGGAGCTATCAAAGCAAGGAGATCAGCGCCGCCCAACTCGTCCCCGGCGAAGACGACGCCCTGGAAACCGAAAAGCGCGTCCTGGGCAACGCCGAAAAGCTCTACACCGCCGCCATGAGCGCCTTCGAGCGCCTCTACGAGAGCGGCGACTCCGCCGAGGCCGCCCTGCGCGCCGCCCTGCGCAACGTCGAGGAGCTGGCCCGCTACGATGCCCGCTTCGCCGACCCCGCCCAGCAGCTCGCCGATGCCCGCGCCACCATCAACGACACGGCCTCCAGCCTGCGCGACTACGCCGAAGGCATCAACGCCTCCCCCGAGCGCCTCGCCGAGATCGAAGACCGCCTCGCCCTCCTCGACCGCCTCAAGCGCAAGTACGGCTCCACCGTCGCCGAGGTCATCGCCTTCGCCGAAGAGGTAGCCCGCAAGCTGGCCGAGGTCGAAGACCGCGACGAAATCCTGAAGACCCTCCGCGCCGATCTCGCCGCCGCCGCCAAGGCCTACCAAGCCGCCGCCAGCGCCCTCAGCGCCGAGCGCCGAGCCGCCGCCGCCAAGCTGGCCAAGCTCGCCGAAGCCCAGATCAACTCCCTCGCCATGAAAGTCAAATTCGAGGTCGCCGTCCACGCCGCTGGTTCGGAGAACAGTAAAGAACAAGCCGCTTTGAAAGCGCAGGCCTCAAATGAGTCCTCTGCTTTGAAAAGGCAGGCCTCAGATGGTTCCTCCGCCTTGAAAGGGCACGACTTCAGTCGTGCCGATAACGCCACAACAAAGATCGGGGCTTTAGCCCCTGCGGAAAATTCGCTCCACTGGACCTCCACCGGCTGGGACACCGTCGAATACCGCATCGCCACCAACCCCGGCGAACCCCTCAAGCCCCTCCACGAGATCGCCTCCGGCGGCGAAATGTCCCGCGTCATGCTGGCTCTCAAAGTCAGCGTCGAGGAAGGCGCGGTCAAACCGAAACGGAAAATCCCCACCCCCCGCACCCTGGTCTTCGACGAGATCGACATCGGCATCGGAGGCCGCGCCGCCGAAGCCGTCGGCCAAAAGCTCAAATCCCTCAGCCGCGGCCAGCAAGTTCTCTGCGTCACCCACCTGCCCCAGATCGCCGCCTTCGCCGACCAGCACTTCGTCGTCGAAAAACGCGCCTCCGAAGGCCGCACCAAAACCAAAATCGTCCAGCTCGACGACCCAGCCCGCACCCAGGAAGTAGCCCGCATGTTGAGCGGCGCCACCGTCACCGAAACCAGCCTCCAGCACGCCGCCCAGATGATCGCGGGAAGCCGATGAATAATCAAGTCCGTTTTCTTTGATTATTATCGTACCCTGTAATCGGGTGAGAAGGGAATAAAAATGCCAACTACGCTGTTCTTTCGTAATTATCACTATCCGAGGGCTGCAATGATAGCAGGTTCTCACTTTTCACATGAGCGTGGTGTAGCCTATTACAACGATGATACGTTCTTCGTTTCAGGAGTCAATCATGGTGGTGATGTCATAACCGAGAGACGCCAGAATGCTTCTTTCTCATCCCTACGCGACTGGGTGCGGGATATGTTCGGAGACTCTGCACCCCAGGAATCAGATTATATTCCCGGCACGGCTTATAAACGAATCCATTGGCCATTAGCATGCTCGGGGAATCTTTTCCGGGCAATTGATCAAAACAAATTGAATCAGTCTTTTGTATCCTTACGTATCTTGTTCAATAAATTGGAGAGTGTTTTTGAGGTAGTAGAACCAACAAAAGCCAATTTATCAACATATGGCCATGTGGTTCGAGAACTTTTACTGCTTGCTTGTATGGAAGTTGAATCCTCTTGGGCTGCAGTTCTGAAGGAAAACCAATACCCAAGTCGGCACAACGGATGGACTACAAATGACTATGTTAAATTACGTGAACCTATGTTACTTGATGTCTATAAGTTGTCTCTTCATTTCTATCCAGACTTTCCAAAATTAGAACCTTTCGCAGGTTGGGATAAGCTCAAAGCATCTAAATCACTCCCATGGTACTCCGCCTACAACAATACTAAACACAATAGGGAAGAAAATTTGAAGCTCGCCACATTGGAGACAGCGGTTAATGCCGTAGGGGCAGCAGTTGTAATGTTTTACGCACAATATGGATTTTATTCAGTATCAGGAACTGCTACAACTCGGAATACATCGATTATACAGAATGTCTTTTCATTGGAGACAGATTACCAAAATTATCCAACTTCGTGCTATATATCACCTATCCCTCCAAGAGATATTTGGGATTGGAAGTTGATAAATTACCCGCTTTAACTAAGAGCGGTTGTCCCTATTCTCGCCCTTGAGACCTAGGATTCAACCAAACTCAACCGGCCAGCCTCGATCCAAGCAAGTAATCCTAAACGAGCGAAGAGCGAGCCGCTGGCCCCACCGTCGGCTGCCCCAAGTCTCGCCCTTGAGACCCGGGATTCTGCATTTGCCCGTCAACACGATTTACATTGACATAGAATACGGTTGTAGATACAATATAGTAGATACGGAGGGCCGGTGCGCTGGACATGGGATCCCGTAAAGGCGAAGAAGAACCTTGAGAAGCACAAGATCAGCTTCCCACTCGCCAAACGTGCCCTCGGCGATCCTCTCTGTATCTCGGTTCCCGATCCGTACCCGAACGAAGAACGATGGAGAACTTTGGGGTCGCCCAGCATGGATGGAATCGTAGTTCTCTATGTCGTCCATACTTGGCCCGAGGATGAATCCGGAGCCGGAAGAATCATCAGCGCAAGAAAGGCGGAGGCCCATGAGAAGCGCGACTATGAAGAGAGGTAATCCAGAGCCGTTGACACCGGAGTTGCAGGCCGAGTTGGATGCCCTGGCCGCGTTACCTGACAGCGAGATCGACACCACCGAGATGCCGCCGATCACCGATTGGAGCCATGCTGTGCGCGGCCCGTTCTACCGTCCCATCAAGCGCCCTCTTTCCCTGCGCATCGATGCCGACATCCTCGATTGGTTCCAGCGCCAGGGCCAAGGCTACCAAACCCGCATGAACTTCGCCCTGCGCGAGTATGTCGATCGGCACAGCAAAGCATCGGCATAATTCGGTTACCAAGACTATCACTGAGAGAAGAGAGCCATGCGTATGTACAACCCGCCGCATCCCGGCGTAGTCATTCGGGAATATCTAGGTGAGATGACCGTCTCGGCCGCGGCAGAGCATCTAGGTGTGGGCCGGGTCACCTTCTCGCGCGTTCTCAACGGAAAAGCCGCTGTTTCGCCGGAGATGGCCGTGCGTCTGGCTGGCGCCTTCGGCACTTCCTCTCCGGAAGTCTGGCTGCGCATGCAGGCCAAATACGACCTCTGGCAGATCGACAAGCACAGCAGAATCCGAGTCCAACCGCTCCCCCATCTCCAACACTCTTGACTATGAATGAGTTGGTGCGGAGGCCCATGAGAGGCGCGACGATGAAGAGAGGTAACCCAGAGTCGCTGACGCCGCAGTTGCAGGCCGAGATGGAAGCCTTGGCCGCCATGCCCGACAGCGAGATCGACACCACGGTGATGCCGCCCATCACCGATGGGAGCCAGGCCGTGCGCGGCCCGCTCTGACGGCTCATCAGGCGCCCTCTTCCGCTGCGCAATACTTAGCCGGTCACTGCGCAGGCGGAGTCGCGCCGCTTTTGCCTGTCGCACCCGCCGGAGCAGCCGGCTTGGCGGGAGTCTCGGCGGCCGCCTTGGCTCTTTGCTCTTGCAACTGCTTGATGGCCGCCAGCAGCTTGTCATGCGCGGCATCCCACACGTTCTGGCTGAATACGGCTCCGATCAGGCAGGAGAAGAGTAGGACATAGGGATTGGCCTGGTTGTTTTCCGTGGAGAAGATGTTCAGGCCGCCCTCGATGGCCAGATAGACCACAATGGCGGCCGTAAAGCTCAGGACGATCACGCGGAAGATGTCGGGAATCCAGGGAGCGCCAACCGCGGGCGTTTGGGCTTGCTGTGTAGCGCCGGCCGCGGCCGTTGCGGCTTGCTGACGAAGGAAACTGGAGACAATGCAGCCCACCAGGCCCACGCCCAGCATTCCACAGATGATGGCCAGCGCCAGCGAGTCGGAGTTTTCCAGCCAGCCGAAGAGAAAGCTGAAGACGCCCAGTTGCGGAGCCGGCGCCTGGGATCGGCGATACCGGCCAATGGGATCTATCTGGCACAGCGAGGCATGGTCGGCTGCCGAGGACGCATACGAACCGAATTGGAAGGGAAGAACCGTGGCCGTTGGATCGGTGACCGCGGTCCGCAAATAAAATTCAATATAGTGCGAATAATCTGAAAAGATCGGGCTGTCCCGCGCAATAGCGGATTTGCAGCCGTTGAGATCCGCGTGCATCCTGCTCACGTAGTCCTCGTAGTCCGCCTGCAAATTATAGGTATAGCTGGCCCGCTCGCGTCCGATCAGGCGAAGTCCAAAGTTGGAATCCACCTGGCTTTTCACCTTGCCGGCTTCCGTCTGTTCGCTCTTCAGCACCTCCGAGCGCATCGCCCGATAGGCTGCCAGTTGATCGCATCGCTGGTGATCGTAGCCCTGAAGAAAGCTTTTGACCTGCGTGAGCAGTTGCGTGTTGCCATGCAGGATGGCGGCCTCCGAACTCAGCAGATCGGCCGCCGCTTCAACGGGCTTGGGCTGCGCAGCGGAAGCCGCTGGCGCCGCCGTGGCATTGGTTGCGGCCGCCGGGGGCGCCTCCGGGGTCATGGGCTTGGAATCGGCCGAGCAGCTTGGGTCGATCTTTTCGCCCGCCGCCGTCAGCAGGCCGCGAATCGATACAAGCTGATCGACGGACTCCGGAGGATTTTCCGGAAACTGCTTGTTGAAGGCGTCCTCGCTCGGCGTGTACGCGTCGATCTGCGTCTTGATCTGCGCGCGTTCCGCCTCCGTGAAGGGCTGATTGACTTGCAGCATGGGGATGGTGCAAAGACTCGCCACGCTGAAGTAGATCCCCGCAAAAAAGATGATCAGCACCAGAGAATTCAGCCACAGAGTGGGACGGACGCCGCGCAGCCGCTCGATCCATTGCCCGGCTTGGCCCTGGCTCACGGCGCTCAGTCCGCGCACCAGCAGAACCAGAGCGATCAGGGAGAGAAGAAGCTGGAAGAAGGGAATCCGATCCACATCCGCAAGCAGGTTATTCGCATTGGGGAGAAGTTTGTTCAGCGCATGGAAGACGGACCCTTGCTCGGCAAAATCCCGCCACGCAACCTCCGCGTCATAGAGAAAGGGAAGGAGAAGCAACTGGCGAACAAGGCTGTAGAGGGCGGAGAAAGTTGCGCGGATGGGCGCAGGCCACAGAAATAAAGTAAGGCCGAGCGCCAAAAATCCCATCGCGGCGCTTGTTTCCGGAGGAACGATGAGCCGATAGAGCCGCCCCGCAAACCACCCGCAAAGCAGCAGCAGGACGAGGGCAATCAGAGAAATAACGAGGACCGTAATGACAGACGCGCTCATACGAGCGAAGATAGCACGAGTTATCCTCGAAAGTCACTGAAATAATCAGCAGGCGCGGAGGTTTTTCAACACCGTATCCCATCCTTTCCGCTGCATTTCAAGAAAAATGCGGAAAGGCTGGGAGCCGGATTGCACTTTTTAGGACCGGAATGCTGACTTCGACCGCGGATGATCGTTAGTGAATGCCCTTTGCATTCAAAAAAGGTCCGTACTTCTTGTCCTCGCCTTGGATGTGCGTCACCAGCCAGTTCTTCAGGAAGTTCATCACCTCCAGCGAGAGTGTGGCCCTGGCGCCTTCCTTGTAGGCTTTCTGGACCGCCAGGACCTGACTGGTCAGATCCTTGTGGAAGGCTACATGCTTGCTTGTCTCCGGATAACCGGTCTTGGCGAAGAAATCCTCTTCGTGCTTGAAGTGCTCCACCGTGTAGCGGATCAGCTTGTCCAGCAGCGGACCAACCAGTTCCTTGGCCTTGCCGGTGGTGATTCCGTCGTACAACTCGTTGACCATCCCCACCAGTTGCTTGTGATCGTCGTCCAACTGTTTCACGCCCACGCTCAGTTTTTCATTCCAGGCCATCAATGGCATCTTGTCCCCTTCCTATTTCTCGCTTGGCTGGGCCTCCAGATGTTGCTGGAGGCGGTTCACTGCCTCGCTGGCCGCGGCCGCGCTGCGGTCCAGCATGGATTCGATTCCCTCAACGCTCGTCGAGGCCTCCTGCGCGAAATTCGTAATCGTCGTCAGCGTTCCCTGGTGCTCGCTCACCGCGCTGGTCAGCGAGCCGACCGAGTTACGCAGCGCCTCAAAGCTGCCGCCCACCTCGATCATGGTTCCCGATAGCTGCTGGCTCGCCCCGCGGATGCCCTTCAGTTGCTCGTTGATTTCTTCGGTCGCGGCGCGCGTATCCTGGCTCAGCTTTCTCACTTCGCTGGCCACCACGGCAAAGCCGCGGCCTGCCTCGCCGGCGCGCGCTGCCTCGATGGCGGCATTCAGCGCCAGGATCTGCGTCTCCTGGGCGATGTTCTTGATCTGCTTGGCGGTGCGTTCAATCCGGGCTACGGCCGACGTCAGTTCGCTCAACTGCCCCGCCGTGCAGCCGGATTTTTGCATCGCATCCTCGGCGGCGCATTCCGATTCGTTGACGCGGGCTTCGATCGCGGAGATGCCGTGCGTCATCTCGCTCATCATGCCCGAAACCATCCGCACGGTCATGCTCACCGACGACGCTGCGCTGGAGGCGTTGCTTGCCTCCTCGGCACGGCTGCGCAGGCTGTCTACCAGCTCTCGCGCAACAGCGAGAATCGCTGCCGCGCTCTGCGTCTTCTCCGCTGGGATGGCCGTGCCGTTGCAGGTTTTCCACGCTTCCGCGCTCGTCATAGGTGCTGCCTTTCGGTCTTGCACGGCAGGTGTAATCGCTGATTCCGTACTGAGACCCCGGCGGGAATTTCCGCTCGCAGGACCGGATGCCACGGCCAACGAGCTTCGGAGAGCGGCTCCAGGGAACAATGGCCCGCTTCATGCAAACTATCGGCAATTTGCGCCGGACCATGAGGATTTGGCGCAGGCCGCCCATCCTTCCAGTGCAATCGGAGTTGCGGGCGCCCTACCCTCGCGGCGTTCTTGTTTTTGTCGCCCGGGTGGGCTGCCAAAAACCCGCCGACTCGCCCGCTTGCGATTTGCGCGTTGCGGAATCTAACTTGCTGATTTTGTTGATAATCCGTCCCGTAAGGCAGAACGAATCCCGATGCAACGCGCCGGGCTTCCGCTCTACCCCCGCCGCAGCGTCAGCACGGTAATCTCCGGCAGGCAATCCAGGCGCAGGGGGAGCGCCGAAGTCCCAATGCCGCGATTGACGTAAAGTTGCATCCCGCCCAGCCGGAAGACGCCCTGTTCATATTTTCGCCCCAGCCTATTGGTCAGCAGCGCCCCCATCAGCGGCAGCCGTATCTGGCCGCCATGCGTGTGCCCGCTCAGCATGAGGCCCACCGCGCTTCCCGCCGGATGCCGCAGCAGATCGTCGGCGAAATCCGGTGCATGGCAGAGCAGAATAACCGGCTCGTTGGCCAGATTGCGAATTACTGCGGGAATCGCCAGTTCCACCCTCGGCTGCCCCAGCACCGGATCATCCACCCCCGCCAGCCAGAATCTGCCGCTGCCCCGTTCCACCGGCAAATAGGAGTTATTCAGCACTAGGATGCCGTTGGAGGTCAGCGCTTCAGTCACTTCCCTTGAGCCGATGGCCACATCATGGTTGCCCAGCGAGGCATAGATCTGCCTGCATTGCAGTTCGCGCAGAAGCTCGGCGCACTGCCAGGCCGCGCCAAGGGCGTACCTCCGCGAGCCAATCCCATAGCTGACATAATCGCCGGTCAAAAGGACCGCATCCGCCCGCAAGCTGTTAACCCGTTCCACCACCCGCCGCAGGAAGAACGGCTCCGTGAACTCATTCATATGAATGTCGCTGAGTTGCGCAATGCGGAATCCATCCAAGGCCGCCGGCAGCCCGCGCAGAGCAATCTTCTGCTCCGTGACTTCGATCCGATGCCGCTCGATCTCGCCCGCATACAGCGCAAAAGCCGCCGCCGCGCCCAGGCTGCCTTTGAGAAAGCGCCGCCGGCTCATCGGCGGATGCGAGATGGAATGAAAGAGTTCCATGTGCCATTTTAAGGCAGCCGGCTACTGAGAACGGGCGGCAACTGAGCCACTTGCATGATTCCATCCCATATCGGGCCGTGGAATCTCTGCCGGTGGGCGCCGCCGCTCATTCGCCAAGGAGCTATCTTCGCGAAAGCCTGCCCTGCGTGGAGGAGAAGGGCGAGCGCGAACTTGCTGAATTCATTTCCACCATCTTCGCCAAGCCTTCCCAGCCATCGTTTCAAACTCGAATTGTTGCAGCCCTGTTTCTTCCAGAGTCCGGCTGTAGGTCAGGGCAATTGCATTTGAACTTCGCCTAACGCTCATCTTTGTCGCGATACTCATGCAGGCGGCTTATCGGAGGGAGCAGGGGCATTTATGCCCCTGAAGCGAGGCTTGGGCAGTCTGGCCTTTAGGCCCGGGGCTGAAGCCATATGGTTTCAGGCGTAAATTCAGGGCATAAATGCCCCTGCTCCCTCCAGATGATTTCAAATGCGATTTCCCTGGGCTGTAGTTGGCCACCAACGGGCAGCCCGCCAGTGTATGCTACTCTCCAACTAAGTGGCTGCTGATTTTGTTTCCATCTTTCAGGAGGAGTACCGTGCGTTGCGCCCCCGAGCGCCGATGCCGCCCATCGTCCTCCAATTTCGGCGATTTACCTCGCTGAACACCCGGATTCGCCTGCGCGAAGGGCAGATCCTGGTCAGCCTCTCCGACCTTCTGGAGGGCGCGCCGGAGTCCGTCCTCCGCGCCATCGCCCACATTCTGCTGGCCAAGCTCTACAAAAAGCCCATCGAGGCCGCGCACGAGCTGCGCTACAAGCGCTTCGCCTATAGCGCCGCCGTCACCCGGCAGACGGAGTTGATCCGCGGCGCGCGCGGCAACAAGCGAGGCTTCGGACCGGAAGGCCGCTACTTTCACCTCGATGAAGTCTTCGACTCGCTGAATATGCGCTTCTTCGGCGGGCTGCTGGGCCGCCCGGAGCTGACCTGGAGCGAGAGCGTCGCCAAGCGCTCGCTGGGCCACTACGACGCCGCCCACAACACCATCGTCGTCAGCCGCGTCTTTGACCGCCCCTCCAGCCCCCGCTACGCCATCGAGTACCTGCTCTACCACGAGATGC
>CAYVGW010000052.1:0-22971 GCA_964450895.1 uncultured Occallatibacter sp.
GCGGAGCCGCTCGTGCATTTGGGTAAAGTTCATCTGTGGAAAATCCGCCACCAGCAATGGGGAGCATTCGTTCCCATTTTCCTCCTGCAAACCTGGGGGGTCCGAGTGGCCTTTATTCTCGGCGCTTCTTGAAAACTTTGGAAGCGCCCGAGCGGAAAGCCGCTGGGGGAGATTGACGCAAGAGATGCATCTTACTAGATTAGTTTTACTTAATCCCGATGTGGTCTGTGGGAATTTTTTCGAAGTGTTTCATTGCCGTAGGGTTGAAACGGGCTTTTTCTTGCTCCTTCAGCGGCCAATGAACAAATTGCCGGCGGTTCGACTTGCTTCCGGCTTGCTTCTTCCCACTTCCCAGGCGCCCAGCAGAAGCGCTCAGGGGAAGGCCAAAACGGGATCATTCCAGGATCTGCGCGCTATGAGCATGACACAAAACGAGAGAATCCGGGCGGCTATCCCCCATCAGGGCACGAGAACCCTGAACAGCCATGCCTGGTTTTTCCTGAACCCGGGAAACAGACAGACAAAGCAAATTCCCCGGGAAAGCACGGGAATTGGGAGAATTCGTCATGGAATTGCGCGTGCATTTGAAAATTTGCGAGGGGTGCGGCTGTCTTTGGTACCGCGCCCAGACCCAGGGGAGTGTGTACTGCAATAGCTGTGAGGAGAAGCTGAAGGACTTTCCGAAACCAGAGAGCCGTAAACGCCGCGGGCGTCCCGCGCACAGCAAGACCCTGGTGAGGGTTTGGGCAGTGGCGGAAGCTACCGGAGGTGCGGAATGAGCGCAGCCCTTCAGTTGCCAATGATGTGGAGTGAGAGCAATTCTGCTCAACTAGCACACAGTGAGCGGAGGACGTGGGAAGAGAGGAAGCCGGCCGCTCCGGCGGGAAAGACGGCTGCGGAGCCGCTGGTCAGTCTGGGCTTCTATCGCAAGCACACGGAAAGCCTGCTGCGGCGCTACCTGTACGCATCGATGCAGGTGGGCCGGGCGCCGAATATCCTGGGCGATCCGATCGCCCGCGGATGGTGTTCCAGCCGCCCGATTCGCACCTTCGAGGATGCGGTCATTTTTGTTCTCGATGTGGAGAATTGCCTGAACAAGCTGGGTTCGCTGGACCGGATGCTGATCAGCCGCATTATTCTGCAGGAGTACACCCAGATTGAAACGGCTTCCTTGCTGGGAATGTGCGTTCGCACGGTGGCCTACAAGCTGCCCGCCGCGCTGGACCGGCTGACGGAAAAACTGCTGGAATCCGGGCTGCTGGTTCTGCCCAACTAGAAAAATCGAGACGATCAGGGGAGCGCGTAGGGTGAGCGCTCCCCTTTGCAGTCTGATCTCTGCTTGCGGCATTACCCGCGGTGGGTGCAGTTTTTACTGTTCAGGCACTCGTCGGCCATGCGCAGCCGCTCGACGGGACGACCGGCGATCAGGTGCTCATTCACAATCTCCGCCGCGTCCTCCGGGCGCACATTGCAGTACCAGACGGCCTCTGGATAAACCACCACCGTTGGCCCGTGCTCACACTGGTCCAGGCAGCCGGATTTGTTGACGCGCACGCTGACGTTGAGTCCTGCCGCCTTGGCCCTTTGCTGCAATGCGGCGTGCAGGGCGCTCGTTCCATCGGTCGTGCAAGAGCGGCGCGGCGCGCCCTCGGGACGGGTGTTGCAGCAGACAAAGACGTGATGTTCAAAAGGGGGCATGAGAGATACTCCTATTGAGGTTCGTGGTTCCGGGATGCACTTAGAGCCTATTCATAAATTGTAGCGCCGGTCTCCTCACCGGCTGTACGAGCGGCTTCCTGGTCGCCAAGGGAAGTCGGAGCAGGTTTGGAGACCGGCACGACAGTCGCTCTGGAGAGCGGCGCTACAAAACAGAAAAGTTTCCACAATCGCGCCGCGCCAGCCCGCCCGCGTCTGCGAAAATAGAAATTGACTATGAGCATTGATAACCTTCTCACCCTGAAAGACGACATGGTGGCCTTCATTGAAGGTCATGGACTGAAACGCCTGCCCGGTTACGTCACCGAAGACATTCCCTCCGTTGTATGGGAGGGCGCGGACAACCCGGACGCATGGAAAGATTTTGTGGAGATGGCCAAGCACGTGGGCGCTCCCTTTGTGACCTTCAGCGAGATGACGCTGGAGGAAGACGAGCTGGAGGCGCTGATTGAAGAGGCCGGGGAGATGAACTTCCCCGACGAAGAGGCCACGGAGCTGGTGGAGGCGGAGTGGCTGCGCAAGTACGCCGGCAATGTCGGCTACATCCAGTTGGGCTTCGTGCATCAGGGCATCGTCTTCCTGCATGAGAGCACCACCGAGTGGTATGAGCGCTTCCAGGAGCTGGTGGAGGACATCGAAGCCTTCCAGGATCTCCTCCTCGACGGCCACGATCACGATTGCTGCGAAGATGAAGAGGATGAATAGCCCTGCCAAACGGGACGAGCGCTGACAGCAACGGGCCTGCCGCGCGGCAGGCTCCGCTGTCTGGCGTGCTGCGGGAGACCCGCATGAAGCCGCCAACTCAGCGCTGGAGCTACGTCGAGCCGCATTCGGAAGAGGCAGTTGCCCTGGCCAAAGCGGCGCGGCTGCCGCAGGTGCTGGCCGAGTTGCTGGTGGCGCGCGGCATCACGCAAGCCGCTGCGGCCTTCGCTTTTCTCAATCCTGAAATCTCCCACTTGCACGATCCCTTGCAAATGCTCGGCATGTACGCCGCCGTAGACCGCCTAGAGCAGGCCATCGCCGCGCGTGAGCCGGTCTTGCTCTACGGCGACTACGACGTGGACGGCGCCACCGCCGTCGTGCTGCTCAAAACAGCTATCGAAATGCTTGGAGGCGTAGCCCGCTTCCATGTGCCTCACCGCCTGCGCGAGGGCTACGGCCTGCAATCCAGCGTGCTGGAGGCGGCTGCCGCCGAGGGCGTTCGGCTGGTCATCACCGTGGACACCGGCATGAGAGCCTTTGCCGAGGCCGAGACCGCGCGCCGCCTGGGTCTGGACCTGATTATTACCGACCATCATCTGCTGGAGGCGAACGAGGCCGTTCCGCACGCACTGGCGATTCTGAATCCCAACCAGCCGGCTTGCCCTTACCCGGAAAAATTCCTCTGCGGCGCGGCCATTGCCATGAAGCTGGCGCAGGCGCTGCTGGAGCGGCGGGACCGGGCGCGCACCCGTGAAAAGACTCTGCCCAGCTTCTTGAAGATGGCGGCCATCGCCACCATCGCCGACGCCGTGCCGCTGAAGGGAGAAAACCGCGTTATCGCGGCACTCGGCCTGCGGGAACTGCGCCGTCCGGCGGGCGCTGGCCTGCGCGCTCTCTTTGCCGCCGCGGCTCTTGATCCGGCCGCCAAGGCGATCACCGGCTTTGACGTGGCCTTCCGCCTCGCGCCGCGCATCAACGCCGCCGGCCGCATGGACGTGGCCTCGGATGTGGTGGAGCTGTTCACTACCCGCGATGCGGCTCGCGCCGCCGAGTTGGCCGCCAAGCTGGAGCGGCTCAACCGCGAGCGCCGCGAGACGGAAGCCGCCGCGCTTACCGCTATCGAAGCGCGGCTCGCCGAGGACGCCGAGCTAGCCGCCGACCGCCTGCTCGTCGTCGACGGCGACGGCTGGCATCGCGGCGTCATCGGCATACTGGCCTCGCGCGTCGTCGAGCGCACCGCCAAGCCGGCCATCGTCGTCAGCGTCGAGGACGGTGTGGCCCAAGGCTCCGGCCGCTCCGTCGATGGCTTTCACCTGCTCAACGCCATCGAAAGCTGCGCCGATCTCTTCACGCGCTTTGGCGGCCACGCCTTCGCCATCGGATTTGCGCTGCCTGCCGAGCGGCTGCCGGAGCTGAAGCGCCGCCTGCGCCTCTATGCCGAAGAGCATCTGGCGCAGCGCGAGCCGGTTCACCTGCTGCGCATTCACGCCGAGCTGCCTCTGGACCGCATCAGCTCCGTGCTGGTCGGCTGGCTGCGCAAGCTGGAGCCGTTCGGCCATGGCAACCCCGAGCCGGTCTTCGTCGCCCGCCGCGTGCGCCTGCTCGTTCCTCCGCGCCTCATGAAGGAGCGCCACATCCGCCTGGAGCTGGCCCAGGATTCCGTGCAGCCGCAGCCTTTGCCGGGCTCCAGCGGCGCTCTGCGCGCCCTCGGCTGGAATCTCGCCGCCCGCGCCGCCGAACTCGGCCTGACGCAGGGCAGCCTGATCGACCTCGCCTACCGCATCCGCGAAAACGACCACCCCGAATACGGCGGCCTGGAAGTGGAGATTGCCGGCATCGAACTGGTAAAAGCATAGTCGCGCCAGAAGCCTTCAAACGAGCAAAAAATTGTTATAACTTATGTTATACTCAACCTGAACAGGAGGCCTCCCATGGCCACAACCGCAAAAATCATCGCCATCGGCAACTCCGCCGGAATCATCCTGCCCAAGGAGACGCTGGCGCGGCTCAAGGTGGAGAAGGGTGATTCCGTTTGTCTTTCCGAGACTCCCTATGGCGCGCATTTGACTGCCTATGACGATCAATTCATGCGCAAGCTGGAAGCCACGGAACGAGTGATGCGGAAGTATCGCGACGCGCTGAGGAAGTTGGCTGAGTAATGCAAGAACCTCTGTGGATGGACATCGCCGACGCGGTCATTGCGCACGATCTTGAGTTTGCGGCGCACGGCGGCTCGGCGGGCATTCGGGACTCAGGATTGCTGGAGTCCGCCTTGGCGCGTCCAAAAAATCTGTGGGCATACGCAGATTCAGCGCCCTCTCTGACGGCTCTTGCCGCGGCCTATGCCTTTGGCATCTCCTCGAACCATCCGTTTGTCGATGGGAACAAACGCGCCGCCCTGCTGGTTTCGTTTGCATTTCTTGAGGTCAATGGCATCGAAGTTACAGCCAGCCAGGAAGATGCGTTCATCACGATTCTCGGCCTTGCCGCCGGTGAAATCTCCGAAGAGCAGTTAGCCCAATGGTTTGAAGAGAATACAGCCTCCCGCTGAACGTTTTTTGAAAAAGCTCCATAAAGTTGGTGGATCATCACCCGCCCAGAAACTCGCCCATCAGTTGCGCCACCATCGTTGGCGCGGCTCGCATCGCCCCGTGGCCCTGCCCCTCCAGCCACTCGAAGCGCACTCCGGGCAGAACCCCGGCCAGCGCCCGCGCGGCGTCCAGCATCGGATGCTCCGGGCTGAGGCTTCCCGCCAGCAGCAATGACGGGCAAGCGAGCGCGCGATACTGCTCCACATCCGGGCTGACGGCGTCCATCGCTTCCAGTTCGCGCGTCCAGCTTTTGGCCAGCACGTGCAGCCGCTCCCAGGCCTTGGAAGCGCGCAGCAGGGCAATTGACTTTGCGGACATGCGGGTAAAGCGAGCCAGCCCCCATTCCAGGGCCTTGTCCGGATCGCCCGCCGCGATAGCGGCGATATAAGGCGGCAGGTCTTCGCCGCCAATCAGGCCGCCGACGGGCAAGGGCGGCTCATAGAGCACCAGCCTCGGCACCGGGTGGCGCATCGCCAAGCCCAGCGCGCAGATGGCGCCGTAGGAGTGGCCGGCCAGCGCTGCGTCCGTGCCGGTTTTGGCCTTGGCCACGGCCAGCATCGCGGCGATGTCCTCGTACTCGCGCTCAATGGAATACGGTCCCACGCCTTCGCCACTCCTGGCGCGTCCGCGCCGGTCCATCACGAAACAGGTGAAGCGGTCCGACAGCAGGCGCGCCACGGGCATCCAGTCGGTGTGCGTGGAGACGCTGCCATGCACAAAGACCACGGCCGGACCGCTGCCCAGGCGGCGAAAGTCGATGCGCGTTCCGTCCGCCGAGTGCGTTGACCCCTCGGAAACCTCTACCGGCGCATGTTTGCTGTGCGTAGTCATCATGCTGTTTATCCTAGCTCTCCGCTAGCGCCGGCTATCTCAAGATGGGGAACGGATTTCGCAATCTGCTCGAAAGATGAGTGTTTCCAAGGTCTATGATTGAATCAGTGAATTTGAGGGTGAGGCGTCTCGCGACAGTCCGCAATCACTATCCGCACAGGAGGAATCAGACAAGATGAAGCGCCTCGCCACTGCCGTTGCCGCGATCCTATGGTCCATGAGCGCCTATGCGCAGACGGCGAACCCGCCCGCCTCGCTGACGAACGATTGGTGGCACGCCGCCTATCCCACGCAGCCCATGAACAGCCCCAACGCAAAAAAGATGCCTCTGATCTCGGTCAGCGGCAACCGCTTCGTTGATCCCGCCGGCAAGCCGGTTCTCTTCCGCGGCGTCAACATCGGCGATCCCGACAAGATCGCCAGCCAGGGCCACTGGAACAGAGAATTCTTCGTCAAGGTCAAGCAGACCGGCGCCACGATTGTGCGCATCCCGGTTCACCCGGTTGCTTGGCGCAAGCGCGGGGCACAGAGCTACCTCGCCCTGCTGGATCAGGCGATCGAGTGGTCCACTGATCTGGGGTTGTATGTCGATATTGACTGGCACTCCATCGGCAATCTGAAGCAGGGCCTCTTCCAGGATCCGATGTACGAGACAAGCCTGCCGGAGACCTTCAACTTCTGGCGCGTGATGGCCGCTCACTTCAACGGCAATCACACGGTCGCCTTCTTCGAGCTATTCAACGAGCCGACGCTCTACGGCGGTCAGCTCGGCTCGATGACTTGGGACGAATGGCGCCAGATCAACGAGCAGATGATTGGGATCATTCGCGCCTTCAACCCGGAGGCCATTCCGCTGGTGGCCGGCTTCGATTGGGCCTATGACCTGACGCCGCTGCATAACAATCCCGTCCGTGCGGAGCGCATCGGATACGTCACGCATCCCTATCCGAACAAGCGGCAGCAGCCCTGGCCGGCGAAGTGGGAGGAGGACTTTGGCTTTGCCGCCGGCCACTACCCGGTCATCGCCACCGAGATTGGCTTCGACCCTCATGTCGATTCCAAGGAAGTTAGTGCGGCCTACGGCCCTGAGATTACCAACTACTTTGACTCCAGAGGCATCAGTTGGATTGTCTGGTGTTTCGATGCGGATTGGGGTCCGAGCATGATCTCCTCATGGGATACCTTTGCCCTCACCGAGGAGGGCAAGTTCTTCTCCGAGGTGATGCGCGCCAAGGCGTCGGCTACCCCGGCGGCAGGCAAGTAAGCCGGCGGCGGAGGTGGTCAACGCTCCGCGAAGACGCGCGTCTAATCGAGTGAAGGTGTGTGTGCTTTGACCGCGATGAATCTCCGATCCCCTATTTTCTTGTCCATATTTGTGCTGGCGCTCGTTGGCTTGCCGGCTTTCAGCCCCGCGCAGCCGCCTGACGCCGGCAAACAGGCGGCGGCGCAGAGCCGCGAGGTCGTGCTGCCGGTGACGGTGCGCAACCACAAAGGCGAACTCGTGGCCGGCGTGAAGAGCAGCGACTTGACGCTGACCGAGGACGGCCGTCCGCAGAGCATCAAGAGCTTTACGCGCGAGACGAGTCTGCCCTTCCGGCTGGGGCTACTGGTAGACACCAGCCGCGCCGTCGTGGGCGGATTGGACGCCGAGCGCAAGGCGGCTGGCAAGTTTGTGGACACGATGCTGCCGGAAAAGCCCAAGACTGGTTCCGACGCGCTCAAGGATCAGGCCTTCCTGATTCACTTTGACCGCGAGGTCGAGCTGCTGCGCGACTTCACTGCCTCCCGCGACAAGCTGCACCGCGAGCTGGACGAGATGGGGCCAACAAAAGCCGCTCAGAGCAACGCGCGGGCTTCGGAATCCGATGGGGAGAGCAACAGCGGTCAGAGGCACGACCAAACTCATGGGCGCGGCGGAACAACGCTGTACGACGCGATCTTTCTGGCCTCTGACGAGCTGATGAAAGGGCAAAACGGGCGCAAGGCGCTGATTGTCTTCTCTGACGGCGTGGATCGCGACAGCAAGGAGACGCTGAACGACGCGGTGGACGCGGCGGACCGAGCGGGCGTGGCGGTTTATACCATCTATTTCAAAGGCGAGGAAGAGCGCGGCCAGAACAACTATCCCGGCCAGGGCGGCGGACGGCATGGCGGTGGCGGTCAGAGCGAGCCGGGCGTGGACGGCAAGAAGATCATGGAGAAGATTGCCCAGCGCACCGGAGGCCGCTTCTTCGAAGCCAAGAAGAAAGAGAATCTGGACGAGATCTCCGGGCAGATCGCCGAGGAACTGCGCGGCCAGTATCTGTTGACCTACACGCCGGACGTGGCGGACAAAGAGGGCGGCTTCCACAAGATCGTGCTCAAGTCCAGCAACGACAGCCTGACCGTGGTAACGCGCGAGGGATACTACGCTCCCGGCGGAGATGCGAAGTAAGAGAGAGTGACGCTCGACGGAATTAACCTGTAAACAGTAGTTGAGGAGCTTTCATCTGTATCATGCGTCAGGTTTGGAGCCTCTGAAAGTTGCTGCTTTGTAACAGAGCACAACTTTACAGGTTGCGGAAATAGTAGATTTGGGCAGGTTTTGTAACAAGGGCACGACTTTAGTCGTGCCGCAAGCGCCGCAAAATGAACTGGGCTTTAGCCCCAGAGGGATTGCCCGCAGAACCAAAATGACTTATGCCGCGGCTTCTTCCTTGATCGCGGCGTCGCTGCCGGCTTCGGCCTTGAGCAGCGTCTCGTGAATAATCATTTTGAGGTAAGTCTGATAGCGCAGACCGCGCTTTTCCGCCTGCACCCGCGCCTTGGCGATGTCTTCCGGGTCGAGTCGGATGGTGGTTGTGGGAGTGGGCGCCTTTGGCTCTGGGAAGGGAATGCCCTTCTCGGCAAAGAGACGCCGGACGCCGCCACGGCCCAGAGTGCCCGCCTTCGCTGCCTTCTCGAAATCTTCGAATACGAGGTCTTGGTTATCAAACCACCACTTTGCCTCTTCCGCTTCAGTGGCGAATTTGGGAACCTTCACATCGCTCTTATAGACCTTTGTCTCGGTCATTGCAGCCCCACCCTTTGTTCGAGGTAAAAGATCTTCCATTTCTTGCCTGGTTCAAACGCTGAAACCACCCTCATGCGCTCACCCCGAAAGGTCATGACAACCCAGAGAATACGTCCCTCGTTCGTTTCACCGACATGAGAACTACGCTCCTCGCCATTGATGACGTCGTATCCGACATCCAACGGATCGCCGAGCATTGCCTCTTCCGCTTCTTCCGGGGTCACATCATGCTCGGCTATGTGGCCGATGTTCGCATCGTCCCAATCGAAGAGCGCGTCGTCCATGCCCGCTCAACCTTCCCGGCCAGCAAAATCATTGTAGCTACATCGTAGCTATTTTGCAAGCCACCTGCGGTGGGGCCAAACGCTCGCTATCCGCTCGCATGAGGTTCCTGGTTCCCAGATCCCAAAGGCGGAATCTGGGGGCGCCCACCAGGGCAATTGCATTTGAACTTTGCCTAACGCTCATCTTTGTCGCGATACTCATGCAGGCGGCTTATCGGAGGGAGCAGGGGCATTTATGCCCCTGAAGCGAGGCTTGGGCAGTCTGGCCTTTAGGCCCGGGGCTGAAGCCATGTGGTCTCAGGCGTAAATTCAGGGGCATAAATGCCCCTGCTCCCTCCAAATGATTTCAAATGCAATTCCCCTGGGATATGAAGTGAGTTTCATTGCTTATTTTTACGCCATGGACTTGCGCCTAAATTGATCTTGATGACGCGCAGCAGATTCGAGAAATCATCTGTCCATACGTCCGTACCGGGAGGCACGTTCACGGGCTTCCAGTGAGGGTCCGCCGCCAACGCGCCCAAGTCGGCTCGGCTGCGCGCCATCACCAGCCACTCCGAAGGAGCTTTTCCCGCTTCGATCTCTTCTTTGCTCACGGCGGAGTCGTCGTCGGAGAGGCATACAAGCCCTGCATCGCCAGCCAGCGCGCCCAAAACAGGCGCCAGATTGAGGTGGCCATTGCTGATGTGAAAGGCAAGCATTCCTCCCGGCGCGAGCTTGCGAAGGTACAACGCCAACGCCTCCCTGGTCATCAGATGCATGGGAATCGCATCGCCGCTGAAGGCGTCCAGGACGATGAGATCGTAGCCGCTGTCCGCGGCATCACGCAGCTTCAGCCGTGCATCGCCGA
The DNA here is from genome assembly GCA_964450895.1 of uncultured Occallatibacter sp. Classification (GTDB taxonomy): domain Bacteria; phylum Acidobacteriota; class Terriglobia; order Terriglobales; family Acidobacteriaceae; genus Telmatobacter. Next base: position 10,027 of record CAYVGW010000052.1, read on the forward strand.
TGAGAATCGGCGCCTGGGGCGCGCATTGGCTGAGGTAGGTAAAATAATGCGGGTCTGAGGCGATGCGCACCACGGCGGGATCAATCTCGTAGAAGGTCAGCGACTCACCCGGCTGCAGATAGCAGGCCATAGCGCCTGCTCCCAGGCCCACCACAGCCCACCTCGGCTTGGATAGTGCCGTGCGGCTCTTGGCTTCCATGGCGCGCAGAACGCTCCCCGCCGGACCAGATTTTGCGTAGTACACCAGTGGCTCGCGGCTCTTGGCAGGGTCACGGCTCTGCACTCCATGAATAATGGCGCCGTGGATGAAATTGCGTAATTTGCCGTCGGGGGCATCGCTGACACGCAGGACGCCAAAGAAGCTGCGCTCTTGAACCAGCAGCTTCTCGTCCAAGCCGCCGAAGAGCGAGCCGGCCGCGACAATCGCTACCAGTCCGACGGCGAAACGTTTCGGACGATCGGCAAAACTCAAGCACCAGATCATTGAGCCGCCAAAGAAGAGAGCGGTCACCCAAGTGTTCGGATGAAGGCTAAAATGCGCCAGGCCGAGGACCACGGCAACCATGCACAGCCCCAGCGCCAGCGGCAGAAGAAGATCGTTGCGTTTGAGCTTGGCCGTCTGAGCCGGGGGAACGGGCTTTGGATCGATGGCCGGGAGCAGAAAGGCGGCGCAGACAAGGACCAGCGGAAACTCAAAGATGGTGGAGAAAAGGAGCGGCGCAAGCAGCGCATTGAAGATGCCGCCCAGCACGCCGCCCAGGGAGATCAGTAGATAAAACTCCGTCAGACGGCTGACATTGGGCCGGCTGCGCGCAATCTCGCCGTGGCAAACCATGGCCGCGAAAAACAGCACCGCCAGATACAGCGGAAACAAGACCAGCAGCCCCAGTTGCCGCCCGGAAAGAATGGGAAAAAGCGTAAAAAGCAAAAGGATCGGCAGCCTGAGAACCATATTTTCATGAGAGAAAGGCGGCCGTTTGGCAAAGACAAGCACAAAGCTCAGCAGATAAAGCGCCAGCGGCAATACCCAAAAGAGCGGGATGGCGGGAATGTCCGTGGTCAGCGCAGTAGTTACGCCCATCATCAGGCTGGAGGGCACAAAGGCGAGAGCCATCCAGCGCAAGCGTTCACGCCAGACGGCGATTGGCTCGATTGCGCCAGCTTCTTCCGGCGGCGCGGTCTCCGCCATCGCGATGCCGGGATGCGCCCGCCAAACCAGCGCGCCACAAATCACTGTCAGGGCGAAAAATATCGCGTAGCCATAACTCCACAGATAACTCTGGACGCTCAAGCGAAGGGTTGGTTCAAGGAGGAGTGGATACCCCATTAGCCCCGCCATGCTTCCGGCGTTGCTGGCCGCATATAAAAAATAGGGATCAGTGGCAGATTTCGTTCCCGACTCTGAAAACCATCGTTGCAGCATCGGCGTCGAGCTGGAGAGCAAAAAGAACGGCAGCCCCACTGTGACCGTGAGCATGCCGAGTACCCAGAGGACAGGATTGCTCTGCGCCGGCGGCTCCCAGCCAAGCGGAATATGCAGCGGCAATACGAGGAAGGCCGTGAGCGCAAGAGCGATCTGCACGGCAATCTGCGTGCGGTGGCTGAGCCATTTTGTGGCTGAGTGAGCGTACAGATAACCGGCCAGCAGCATTGCCTGAAAAAAGACAAGACAGGTATTCCATACGGCCGGCGCGCCACCCAGCATGGGCAGAGCCATCTTGGCCATCATCGGCTCGACCAAAAACAGCAGCGCCGCGCTGATGAACATGGAAATCGTGAATACGATCAATAGCATTTGGCCTTTAACTCCACCGGCACGTTCTCAGTTATAAGCCCAGCTCCGCACGGATTGCGTCCGCGATGGCATCGGCATGAAGCCGCATCGCCGTTTCGCTTTCGGCTTCGATCATCACGCGGGCCAGCGGCTCGGTGCCGCTATAGCGAATCACCACGCGGCCAGTATCCTTCAACGCCTCTTCGGCGGCGCGGATGGCGGCGGCGACCGTGGGGATCGACTCCAGCGGCTTGCGCTCGCGCACCTTTACATTGACGATCACCTGCGGAAAGACCTTCAGGTCGGCGGTCAGCTCGTCGATGCTTTTGCCGCTGCGGGCAATGAGATCGAGGACAACCAGCGCGGTCAGCAGGCCGTCGCCGGTGGTGGCCAGGTGGGGCAGCAGGATGTGGCCGGACTGTTCGCCGCCCAGGGCCGCGTGGTTCGCCTGCATCTGCTCCAGCACATAGCGGTCGCCTACGGGTGCGCGCAGCATCTTGATTCCGGAGCGCTTGAGGGCTGCTTCCAGGCCCATGTTGGACATGGTTGTCGCCACCACCAGATCGCCGGTGAGCAGCCCTCGCGCCTTCAGATCGCGCGCGGCCACCAGCAGAATCGCGTCGCCGTTGATGACGTTGTTCTTGGCGCCGGCCAACATGCAGCGGTCCGCGTCGCCGTCGAAGGTGAGGCCCAACTCGGCTCCGCGCGCGACCACTTCGGCAGCGACAAAATCAGGATGCAGCGCGCCGCAGCCTTCGTTGATGTTGCGGCCATCGGGCGCAACGTTCAGCAGCGCAACCTCACCGCCCAGCCGCCGGAAAAGCTTCGGCGCAACCGCCGCCGCCGCGCCATTCGCGCAATCAGCGACAATCTTCAACCCGGCCAGCGTTAGCCCCGGCACGCAGTCGATCAGGAACTGAATATAGTCGGCCTGCAGGGCGGGATTATCTTCGACAGCAGGCAGCGTGGCCGGATCGGGCGCGATGGAGTGAGCCGCGTGATGGAGAATCTCCTCTTCCATCGCCAGCTCGACGGCATCGGCCAGCTTGAAGCCGTCCGCGCCGAAGAGCTTGATTCCATTGTCCTTCCACGGATTATGCGAGGCAGAGATGACCACCCCTGCCTGGAAGCCGTGGGTGCGAGCGAGGAAGGCGACGGCGGGGGTGGGTACAACGCCGGCGCTCTCGACGCGCACGCTGGTCTTGCGCAATCCGGCGGCGAGCAGGGCGGCGATCCACGGCCCGGATTCGCGCGTGTCGCGGCCCAGAAGGACGCGCGGCTCAGCGGCTGTGTTCCGCAGCGAGTGGCCCAGCGCCAAGCCGGCGGCGTAGATGGTGGCGGCGTTCAGCGGATATTCACCCGCGACGGCGCGAATGCCGTCGGTCCCGAAGAGTTTGCGTGCGTTCGTAGCGGTCATAATCTCACTTTTTGGCGGTGGCCGAGGATTCTACAAAACTGATAAAGGCGCCGTCGGAGAGGCGTGTGATGACGCGGTCTCCGGGCACAATCTGCAGCGTGGAACGAATCACCTTGTTCTTGCCGTCCAACACCAGCGCATAGCCGCGCTCCAGCACGGCCAGCGGGGACAGCGATTGCAGTTGCGCATCCAGCGCGCTCCAATACGCCACGGACTCATGCAGCCTGCGCTCTTGAATGCGATGCAGCCGCGTGAGGCAGGCGGCCAGCTCTTCGCGGGCCTGCGCGAGCTTGCGGCGGGGATCGTGGCGCAGAACGGCGGCGGCCAGCTCGGCTACATATTGCTGACGGCGGCGCACGCGCTCCCAGAGCTGCGATTCCAGGCGAAAGCTGAGGTCGTCCAGCCGCTGCGCCAGCCGGTGCAGCAGCGTATTCATGCGCCCCTCGGCGCGGCTGACGGGCAGGCGGGCAAATCGTTGGTGGGCTTGCAAGAGTTGAAAGCGAGCCGCGCGGTCCAGCCGATGCTCCTGCTGGGCCAGATGCTCGGCGATCTTGTGCTGCGCCTCGGTAATCAGCTCGGCGGCGGCAGAGGGCGTGGGCGCGCGCAGATCGGCGACAAAATCGGCGATGGTGAAGTCGGTTTCATGACCAACCGCAGAAACGACAGGCAGCCGCGAGGCGGCAATTGCGCGGGCCACGCGCTCGCTATTGAAGGCCGCCAGATCCTCCAGCGAGCCTCCGCCGCGGGCAACGACAATCACGTCCACCAGGCCGTCCGCATTGAGTTCGGCCAGCGCCCCTTCAATCTCGGCTGGCGCGGAATCCCCTTGCACGCTAACCGGGCAGAGCAGCACATTCAGGCCGGAGTGGCGGCGGGCGACGATGTTGAGAAAATCGCGGATCACCGCGCCGGTGGGCGAAGTGACGATGCCCACGGTGCGCGGAAAGGCGGGCAGCGGGCGCTTGCGCTCCTCGTCGAAGAGGCCCTCCGCCTTGAGCCGCGCCTTGAGCTGCTCGAAGGCCAATTGCAGCGAACCCGCGCCCACCGGCTCCATCGTCTCGGCCACCAACTGCATCTGGCCGCGCTGTTCGTAGACGCTCACCCGTCCGCGCACCAGCACGTGCAGGCCGTCCTCGACGCGGAAGCGCAGCAGCATCGCCTGGCGGCGGAAGAGCACCACGGGAAGCTGCGCGTCGGCGTCCTTCAGCGTAAAGTAGACGTGGCCGCTGGGCGCGGGGCGGAAGTTGGAGATCTCCCCCTCCACCCAAACATCGCCGTACTCCTGCTCGACCAGTTCGCGCACCTGGCCGACCAACTCGCGCACCGGCCAAATGCGGCGCGGGGGGCGCGGCTCCTCGAAGTCGAGGCCGAACTGAGAACCGAGGCTGCGTCGCGCCGAGAATGGGTCTTGCCGGATCATCACTTCAAAGTGTAATTGCGCGGAGTCACCGAAAGACAATGAATTTGCCGTAACTCCTGGATCAGGGATGGAGGTCGGTCTTGGAAAGCATCTCCAGCCACTGGTGCATGACGCGCCGGTCGATGGCTTCCGCGATCAGTTTGCCATCGCGATCAAAGATGAAGGTTCTGGGAATGCCCTCAACGTGAAACTGCTTGTGTACCGTGCCTTCATAATCCAGCAGAACCGGCGGGTGGTAATTGGATGTGTTGACGTAGGAGGATACCTTGAAGGGTTGATCGTCGGTGATGGAGAGAATGACCAGTCCCTGCGCCGCAAAGTGCGTGTAAAGCCGGTCCAGGTCGGGCATCTCTTGCATACAGGGCGGGCACCAGGTCGCCCAGAAGTTGACCATCACAATCTTGCCCCGCAGTTCCGAGAGGGTGACTTTTTTGCCTTTCAAATCCTTTAGCGTAAAGTCGGCCTTGGCGACATCGGCGTCGTTGTCTTCCAGAATTTTGGCGGCCTTGGCAAAGAGCGGATTGTCCAGGGTAGCGGTGACGTGTTCAAAGCGAACCAGTTGCGCCAATTCGCGATAGGCGGCGGGGGGCTGATCGCCTTTGGCCGGCACAGGCGACTCGGCCAACGCCGTGGACAGGGTGTCGGCGACGGCCTGCAGGGTGGCATGACCGGCATCGCCCTCGGTGGAAAGGCCGGCAAGGTGTTCGGCCAGCTTGACCTTGCTCGGACCGGCGGGCAGCGTCCGAATATCGAGCGCGGCCTTGGCGGTGGCGATGGAACGCTGTTCGGGAGTAAGGGAACGGAGTTTGCCGAGCTGGTTGTTGATGGACGATTCCGAGGCCTGCGCAGGAAGCAGAGGCGCGGCGAGAAGAAAGGCGACGGCAGTGAGCAAAGCGCGGTATTTGAAGTTCATAAGCTCTCGCAGATGAGACGAATTGAAGTTAAACTGGCTTCCGCCAAATTATATTCCACGATTCGGGGCTAACGGGCGCTTCACGCGGAAGCTCCGGCAGTCAGTCGGGTGTCCAAGGGCCGGATTTTCGAACCTGGGAGAGCATAAACCTCAATCGGCCTCAGTTTATATTTGCTCCGCAGCCTCCACCGCGATCTTTCGAATTCGACGGGCACCCGTCATTTGCGAAATTACAGTTCGACAAACTTTTCTCTGAGATCAACTTCACCTGATGGGGTGATTGCCGCGATGAATGGCGGCTGTTGTTTCGCGCAAGTCTAAAAATTTTCGGCAGAGCTTTCCCAAGGGCTGTTGCCATTTGTTCTCCGCTCATATTATTGTTCGAAAAATAGAACATCCGGACATTGTTTTCAATTACGGCTTGTTTCTCGTTTGAACGGTAACGAATTCTCCCATCGCTCGTCAACAGTATCCAACCATTGTAACCAACAAAAGGCAACCAAACCTCATCAAGTGTTCCACTTGAAAAATGATCCAGGTGTTTTTCTACCTGAACTCCGGCATCTCGAAGGACAGCAAGAACCCGCGGGTTATTGCAATGGTTCTCGTCGAGATAGATAGCCAGACGATCAGGCGGCATTCAGATACGGTAGCTCCCAGCGAATTGCGTCTTCAACGATTGAGGCCGATACACGATACTCTTCCGCGAGATCGGAGATCGAATCGCGTGCTCGAAATCTTCCTGCTATAACGTCGGTGGCTATTCCTGTACCTGCAAGCACAGGTCGACCGAACGCAACTCCAGGCGAAATCTGGATTGTTCGAGGTTCATCCTTGTCTCGCCCCACGATGAAAGGATAGAAATTTACTCTTCCGTCGGCGAGACGATCAATTCTCCTCAAATAGGTTGATAGAATCTGCGGAAAACCCCGCTGTTTGGGCCGATTCAGGTTCATGTATTCATCGCCATCATGTAAAAACAGATGAATTCCGTCTGTTTCCATCCTGGGATCAAGGAGGGGGTGCTCAGATTTCTCTGTCTCGTTGTATTCTTCGAGAGCCCGCCGAATCCTCTGCATGGGTACACCAAATTCCTTACGCAGACATTTAAGTATATGTAATTCAAGAAGATTGAGAAAAGATACGCCACCCTGAGGAGAGCAAATTACTCCGTCATTCGCCCACCGCCTGACATCCTCAGGTTTTAGGCGCAAGTAGAGCGCAGCTTCTATCGAGCTGTAATTCGAGACTTCATATGAGTTGGCATAATTTTGCATATTCCGCCTCCGCTTTGCAGTTCAATCCGCAACAGATTCCTTGAACCACCATTCTACTCTGAAACCACAAAGGCAGATGCCGAGTGCCCCATTTTTTGTGCGTTCTTTACACAAAGGGCGGGAAACCATGAACCCCAACCCGCTCAATCATGAACCCTGAGTTCCAGCGGTCAGCACCGCTAGCCGCTCGGCGACGGCTTCGACGACCTGCTCGTGGACTTCGTCAATCGTCAAATCGCCCTCGATCAGCACCACGCGCTCCGGCTCGCGCTGGGCGATCTCGCGGTACTTTTGCCAGACGCGGCCATAAAAGGCGTCCTGCTCCTGCTCGAAGCGGCCTTCGTCCGGGCCGCTCTCCTCCGCCACGCGCTGGTTGCGGCGGCGCGCGCGGCGCAGCGAGGCCTCCAGCCCCGGCAGCAGCAGCAGCGTCAGGTCCGGTTGAAGATTCCCGCAGATCAGCCGATGAAGTTCCAGAACCGTCTCCGAACCCAACTCGCGCCCACCGCCTTGGTAGGCTTCGGTCGAGTCGGTAAAGCGGTCGCACAAAACGATTCCTCCGGCTGCCAGAGCGGGCTGAATTACCTCAGCGATGGCCTGGGCGCGGTCGGCAAACATCAGCGCCATCTCGGCCATCGGGGCTAGGCCGGTCGAGCGCGAATCCAGCACCAGCGCGCGGATGCGGTCGCCGGTTGTCGTGCCGCCCGGCTGGCGGGTCACCAGGGCATCGTGGCCGCGTTTTTTCAGCCACGTAGCCAAGCGGTTGATTTGCGTGGTTTTACCGGAACCATCCAAGCCTTCGAGGGTGAGAAAGAGACCGCGCGCCATGGGTTGAGTCTACCACTCAAAGAAAGTGGAAGACGAGGCTGCTTTCTATGTGTTACAAGGGATTGAGTGACGCAAATCACCGGAGGCAGGCGACTGCACTCCATTGGAGTTGAAAGTGAATCTTCGCACCATCCACAAACTTGCTGTTTGCGGCTTCCTCGCGGTCGCCCTGCTCGCCACCCGGCAAATCAACGCCCAATACCTGACGCTGGAAGGCCAAACCGGCGGCTTCCTCACGCCCACGGCCTACGTTGTTTATATGGACAAAGGCCAGGTTTTCTCTCACCCGGCCATTGGCTTCCACTTTATCAACGCCTCCAACGTAATCGGCAATATCGAGACCTTCAGCATTACGGAAGCCTTTTTTGGCCGCGCCGAGGCGGGCTATACGCGCAGCGTGCATCAGTTTGGCGACCAGCCCACCACGGCGGCCACACCGCTCGGCCTGAGCAATCTGTGGAACTACTCCGGCATGAACGTCTTCCACGGCAAGGTGGTGAGCATCCAGGATGGCCAGTTTGGCCCTTGGACGCCGGGCGTAGCCGTCGGCGGAGTGGTGCGCACAGGCGACCACTTTGTTTCGGGCGCGGCCAATAAACAGTTGACGGGGACCGACAAGTCGTACACCAATGGCGACGTGTATATTGCCGTCACCAAGACCTGGGCCAAGAAGCCAGTGCCCTTCTTGGCGAACCTCGGCTGGAAGGCCACCAACGCCTCGATCTTCGGCATCGGCGGCCAGAGTACGCGCTTTGGTGGACGGTTCTTCGGTGGTCTGGGCATTCCATTGCCCCTCGGCAAGGGCATCGTGGCCGTGCCGTCGGCGGGATTCACGCAGGAGCCAAAGACCTCAGCGAATCTGAACACCCTTCTGAACGCAACCCTCTACGGGTGCGAGCTTGCATCCGCCTGCAGTCCGGCGTCGTACCCGCTGATGAGTGCTCATCTTCCCACCACGCTGGACTACGCTGTGCGCGTGACACAGAAGGACAAGCCGCACTTCGCGCTTGACATTGGCGTGGGGCAAGTGGCGAATAATATTGGATCCATCTATGTTCCAAACCCCTACTTCCCCGCGGTGGGGACTCCGGTTGTCACCACACCGGTGAATCTCCAGGCCCGCCACGTCGTCGGCATGGGCCTCAGCTACCGTTATTAGTAAACTAATTGCCTGAACCGGGATAAAAATCCCTTTCCGTGCGAAATTCACCACACGGAGAGGGAATCCTGGCGGTATACTGGCGAGCAGACTGGACGCGACCACATCGGATCTCTTCCGTTCCAGCCAGGGCCACCGCGCCGCTGAGACCGTTCTGCCGGTTGCCTGTGAATCGGTTCCCCCCATTCCCGCGCAACTTCTGCCGGGAGAGTGTGTTTCAACTGAACATGCGCGGCAAATGAACGCGAATCATGCGTCGTCGTCGCCCAAAAACTGGAGGATTCTTCCCATGCAATTACTGCGCTCGACTCGCTGGCTTTTGCTGGCGTTGCTTCTGTCCGTCATTTCTGTCTCCTCGCCCGCACAGATTTCTATCAGCGTCGGCTTTGCTCCGCCCGCTCTGCCGGTCTATGTACAGCCGCTCCCCCCGCAGCCCGACATGATGTGGACCCCCGGCTACTGGGCCTGGGATCCCAATCAGGCCGACTACTACTGGGTTCCCGGCGCCTGGGTCGTCGCGCCACGCCCCGGCTTTCTCTGGACTCCCGGTTACTGGGGTTGGTCCGGCGGACGCTTCTTCTTCCATGAAGGCTACTGGGGTCCGCATATCGGCTACTATGGCGGCGTCAACTATGGCTACGGTTACGGCGGCATCGGCTTTGGCGGCGGCGAGTGGCGCGGCGGCCACTTCTTCTATAACACCGCCGTGATCCATGTGGATGAGCATGACCGCCGTTTTGGCGGCTACGTCTTCCGGGATCAAGTACGCGTCGACAGAGGCTTCGTCGCGCGCGATAGCCATGTCGCCTTCAGCGGCGGTCCCGGCGGCATTCGCCACGATCCCGGCCCCGAGGAGCGCATCGCCGAGCGCGAGCAGCATGTGAACAAGACCTCCTTCCAGCAATCCCACGAGCAGACAGCCCACGCTGACCGCGGCGCATTCTCCAAGAGCAATGGCGGCCGTCCAGCTTTTACCACAGGCGAAAGGCCGATGGGAGCGCAGACGCACCCCGCGCCGATGAACGAGCCGGTTAGACCGGCGCACGACAACCGCTTCGAGCCGACTCGCCAACAGCCCGCGCCCCAGCAGCACCCGGCGCCTCAATTCCGTCCAGCGCCTCAACCGCATCCGGCGCCTCAGTCGCACCCGGCCCCGCAGTCACGTCCGGCCCCCGCGGCTCATAACGCGCCCGTCGCGCATCCGGCCCCGGCCGCAAAACCCGCCCCCAAGGATGAACACAAACACTGAGTCGCCGACATACCCAATGAACCACCAAGGCCCACGGTCAGCCGTGGGCCTTGGTGTGTCAGATCGAGCCAAAAAATCCCCCCCGAAGAGGCACAGCGAAAATAGACCAGGGCAAGCGTAGCGCAGCCCTGGGAATGGGGCCAATACCGGTCTCGCGCCCTATAGGGGCGCTGCGAAATTCTCTTGTTCATCAAGCGCGGAATTTGCCTCTCCCGTCTCCCTCCAAAAACGGAAAGAGCCGCCCGGCAACAGGGCAGCTCTCTCCTCAGGGAGAATAGTTCCAACGGAGGCAAAACCATCAGAACTTTCTGGCTGCATAGTAGGAGCAGGGGACGGGAGTGTCAAGGATAAATCTTGGCGAGAATAAGATATTTATAATCAATATCTTGCAAAAACTCCCAAAAAGGATTCACAGGAGCTTGATTCGCCGCTTGTTCGCCTTTAAATTTCGGCGAACTTCTATTATTTCAGAAAATTAACCGGAATACTCCGGCTATCTCTGGGAATTCTCCGCCCGCTCACTCCCGCAGATCCAGCCGGATGAAATCCTCATCAAAAACCGACGAGGCCGGCAAGCCGCGCGCCTTCCGGTAGAGAACGCGGAAGCCGCCCAGAAAAAACGCCAGCAGCAGCGAGACGCCGCAGATCACCATTACCAGCACGGCGATGCCCAGCAGCAGCTTGCCCGTCTTGAGCACCTCGTTCTCCACCGGCTGCTGCATCTGTGTCAGATCGGCCTCGAAGTGAATCGCGGCCAGCAACTTGTGGCTCTCGTCCGGAACGGCGTCGCCGCTCACCAGCGCCACCAGCGGCCCGCTGCGCTTCACCTCCAGCGAAACCAGATCGGAGTCCTGCAAGCCCTTGGTCCAGCCGGCTTGCGTCTGCTTGTCGGCGTGCTTGCAGCCATCGATATACGCGCGAATCCGGGCCTCCTGCGCCGCGGCCATCTGCGGCGTCGGATAGTCGAGGATGGTCAGTGTCGCCGGACCGGAGTGCAGCGAGTAGTTCGCGGTCACCGCCTCCGCGCCGCGATCAAAGCCCACCAAATCCGCCGGCAGCACGCCGCCCGCGCCGCTGTAGCTCGCTGGACCAACCGCGTAATGCGTCGTCTGCCCATCCAATTCGGCCTTGGGCAGGTTGGCCAGGATCGGCGGGGTCAGCGCCTTACCCCCTTCCGGCTGCGCCAGCCCGGCGGCCAACTCGCGCAACTCCGAGCCGCTCATCGCCCCGATCTGCGAGAAGGTCGCGTCTACGACGGTGTCGCCCACCCAGAAGAGTACCCGGTTGTGGTTCGACGTAGCCCCGGAGCCGATCTGCTCCTTCGGCCAGCCATTCTGCCGATAAAACGAATAGGCCCCGTAGGCGCCGCTGGCGTCGTGGAAGCGCAACGCCCGCACGTTTAGCGTCTCGCCGTCGCGCTTGTACTCGCCCAGTTCAGCGGCGACGAACTCGTATTCCCTGAGAGCAGCGGCATTGGCCGTATCCGCCAGCGCCGCGTCGGAGACCTTCTTGGGCGCGCTCGCCGCCACCCATCCTGCAAAATCCCCCGGCAGCAGCGCCTTGGAAACCGGCGGCAGCGCCAACTGCGTGGCCTTCTGCGGAGCCGTGCCCTGCGCGAGAGCCGCAACCGCCCCCCCCGCCAACATCGCCGAACAAGCCAAAACCAGAATCTTCCGCATCCCCACGCTCCATCTTCAAGGGTACACGCCGCTCCATCTGAGCGCCGCTTGTGTCTCAAGGCAATTGCATAATGTTTTTAAGCCTCATGAGCAAAAGCTTTGAAAGGGCACGGCTTCAGCCGTGCCCTTTCAAAACAAGCCCTCCACGGATTTCCTCGTTCTTGCAAATGCCCTGCCTGCATCCCCTCTCTACTTGGACACTGACGGAGTCGAAAAGGTTCCCGTGGTCTTATCGTCCAACTGAAAGTTCAGCTCTCCGGCCGCCACGCATCGAAGGCCGCCAGCGCCCGCTCGCACTGCAAGCGGTGGCGCTCCTTCTTGTCGCGAATCTTCTTGCGCAACTCCTCTTCCAGCGGCTCCAACAGGTCGAAGGTCATGTTGGCCGGCTGAAAGTTCCTGGCCTCGGCGTGGGTGATGTAATGCACCAGCGAGCCGAGCGCGCAGCTTCGAGGCGCGGGCGCAGGTTCGTCGCCGCGCGCAAGCGCCGCCGCGTAAATCCCGGCCAGCAGTCCGGTCGCAATCGACTCGGTGTAACCCTCCACGCCGGATAGCTGCCCGGCGATCAAAATCCCCGGCGCGCTCTTCAACCGCAGAGTCTCGTCCAGCAATGCCGGCGCGCAGACGTACGTGTTGCGATGAATCTGCCCGTAGCGCAGGAAGCGCGCATTCTCCAGGCCGGGAATCAGCCGCAGCACCCGCGCCTGCTCGCCAAACTTCAAATGATTCTGAAAGCCCACCAGGTTATAGCTGTCGGCGCGCAGATTCTCCTTGCGCAGTTGCACCACGGCCCACGGCGTTCGCCCGGTGCGCGGATTGCGCAGGCCCACCGGTTTCATCGGACCAAAGCGCAGCGTATCCCGCCCCCGCCGCGCCAGAATCTCAATCGGTAAGCAGCCCTCGAAGTAATCCGCCGTCTCCCACTCTTTGGTCTCCGCCGGCTCGGCCGCCAGCAGCGCATCCAAAAAGCAATCAAATTCCGCGCGCTCCATCGGACAGTTGATATAGTCGGCGGTCCCTTTGTCCCAGCGCGCAGCAAAGTAGACCCGCTCCATGTCGATCGAATCCGCCTCGACGATCGGCGAGATCGAGTCATAGAAAGCCAAGTGGCCGGAGCCGGTGATGCGTTCCAACTCCTTGCAGAGCGCATCCGAGGTCAGCGGGCCGGTGGCCAGGATCGTCAGCGCATACTCGCTCTCTGGGTGCCCCACTCTTTTATTCTCTGGGTGCCCCAC
>CAYVGW010000052.1:23071-24241 GCA_964450895.1 uncultured Occallatibacter sp.
TCTCTGGGTGCCCCACTCTTTTATTCTCTGGGTGCCCCACCCTCGCGACGTTCTTGTTTTTGTCGCTAGGGTGGGATACCTCGCAATCCAGCGTTGTGACTTCTTCCCGCACCACGCGAATCAGCGGCTCGGCGGCAATCGCCGCGGCGATCCGCCGCGAAAACTCGACGCGATCCACCGCCAGCGCGTGCCCGGCCGGAACCGCCGTCTCGTCGGCGATGCGCATCAGCGCCGAACCCGCCCGCCGCATCTCCTGCTTCAGCACCCACGGCGCGGTATTGGGCGATTCGCTCTTCAAAGAATTCGAGCAGACCAACTCGCCGAAGTCGATGGTCTGGTGAGCCGGAGTCAGCCGCGGCTGGCCGTCCACCATGGCTCGCATCTCATAGAGATCGACGGCGCAGCCCAGCCGCGCAGCCGTCAGCGCCGCCTCCGGTCCCGCCAATCCTCCGCCAATCACGCGAATTTTCACAGAGCAGTCTCCGATTCCTGTTTCTTAACGCTGGGTGCCCCACCCTCGCCGCGTCTTTGTTTTTGCGGCTAGGGTGGGAAACTACGAACCTCATGGCGCGCAAGCGCCGCCTGCCCCACCGCAGGTGGCCAGCCGTTGCAACGCCTCGCCGCTCACGCGCACACTCCGCCATTCATCCAGAAACTCGCCCCCCACGGCCTTGTAAAACTCAATCGCCGGGGTATTCCAATCCAAAACCGCCCACTCCAGCCGTTTGCAGCCCAGTTCGACGGCAATCGCCGCCACCCGCTCCAGCAGCAATTTTCCAATCCCCAGCCCGCGCAGCTCCGGCTCGACGAAAATGTCCTCCAGGTAAATCCCCGGCCCCACCCAGGTCGAGTACTTGTAGAAATACAGCGCATAGCCCGCCGTCCGGCCGTCGTGCTCGGCGATCAGGCAAAAATAAAAGGGATTAGGCCCAAAGCCATCGTGTTCCAGGCTCTCTTCGGTCATGGTCACAGCCTCCGGCATGCGCTCGTAGGCAGCCAAGGCTCGAATGAAGGCCAGTATCTGAGGCACATCCGCGCGGGTCGCGGGACGAATCGTTGTGGTCATGCTTTCATGCTAATTGAACAGGCAGATCGTTCTGCATCTCGACGCCCCCGCCCCCAGGGCAATTGCATTTGAACTTCGCCTAACGCTCATCTTTGTCGCGATAC
>CAYVGW010000053.1:0-24193 GCA_964450895.1 uncultured Occallatibacter sp.
GCTTGCCGCCCGTCTTCTTCAGGGGGCGAATGGCGGCCGGACGCCGGGCCGAGGCCCTGAGCAGAGCCTCGGTCACCATGCTGCTGGAAAAGGGCACGGAGAGGAACTCGCGCGCGCCGGCCCTCATGCAGCGGACCAGTTGGTCGGAGTCGGCCTTCATGGAATAGACCATCACCGTGGCCGCGCCCCGCGCACAGATATTCTCCACCAACTCCAGCGCGTATTCGGGATTGCCGTCCAGGTCGATCACGATGACGTCGTAACGCTGCTCCAGCAGCTTGGGCACATCGCTCAAACTGGGCGGGTACGTGGAAAACTCGCGGATGACGCCGCCCTGGCATTTGGCAAGCACATCGGATGCAGCCCTGCGCCGCTCCTCGTCGGGGCCGATCAGCGCAATCGACAAACCATCGATGATAAGGGAGTCCGAATGGTCATTGAGTATGAGAGTAGAGTCTGAAATCACCGGATTACCGCCCCCCGCCGCTTGCAACTTGCCTTAATATCACGCCAAAATCGATTCGCCGGCCGCACTTGTATATCCCTTCCGCAACAACGGCCCCACGGACACCGTTCGGCTAGCCGGAAACCCCATTCCCTGCCAGCCGCAGCCTTTTGAAAGAACGGCGCCGCTCTTCCGTAAAGCTCACTCCGAGAAACGCATGTGCGCCAGCCCCCGGCGCGCATATATTCCCTACACTCCCTCCCCCGGCTTCAGAGAGAAGTCTATCGTCGTTGCGATGATGCAACCATTATTACAACTGTCTAACATCTATTGCAATTAAGTACCAAAAATATACCTAATGTTTTTTTGCGGGTTTGGACGCGGGCTGCTTGGCGGCGGAGGCAGAAGGCTTGCCGGCTTGCCCAGCTTTGTGCTCCGGCAAGTGAACAGGTTTGGTTTTCACGTGCGCAGAGGCCGGCGCTGCTTTCACGGCTGGTGCTGCCGGAGTCTTGGCGGGCGGCGCATTCTTGCTCGCCGGTTTTGCGGCCACATCCGTTTTTTGGGCTGGAAGAGGCCGAGGCTTGGCCGCTGCCGGCTTACTGGCCGCCTTGGAGACGGACGCGGGTTTCGCCGCCTCTGCCGGCTTCAGCGCAGCCGGGGGCTTGGAACTCTTCACCGCCTCCGGCGCGGCTTTGGCCACCTTTGGCTCAGCAGGCGGCTTGGGGGCGCGCTTGGCGGTCTCCGCTTTCGGTGCAGGTTTCGGACGCTCTTCCTCGTCCTGATCCTCATCGTCATCCTCCGTCGCCGAATCGGATTCATCCAGCGGATCAACCTCCAGATCCACCTTGGGAAGATGGAGGCCAAGGTCAATATCGTCCTCTTCTCCGCCTATGTCGTCCAGATCCTCCTCATCGTCCAGCTCGTCCTCCGCATCCTCCTCATCTTCGTCGAAGGAATCATCCTTGATCTTGGCTTCTCCGCGTTTGGCGCGGGGGCGCTTGATGGTTTCCTTGGGCGGCGGGGCGGGCGGGGAATACGGCTCCAGGAAGGCGCGCAACTCCTCCGTTGTTCCGAGCTTCCCATCCAGCAGCTCCAGGAAGAGAGACTGCACAATCTCGCTGTAAGCGGGCAACTCCGCGGTGATGCGCATCTCCTGCATCAGGGCGTGGGGAATGCGCTGGCGCACTTCAGGCCACGACTTGAGGAAGAGATCAAAGCGCTCCCGCACCGCTTCGTCCTTGCTGGTGAATCCCAGCCAGAGAACCGCCTCCGGATCATAGCTGAGGAAGAGCTTGTAGCTCACCGAGGGCGTGGAGTTTTCCTTGGCCAGCAACTCCTTGGCAAATCCCGCGGCCAGCGCGTCCAGGCTGTTCCACTCCTCCACAAAGCCGGGGCGCAGCATCAGCTTCTTCAGCGCCGCCAGATCCTTGGCGGCCAGCTTGGCCGTGAGCATGCGCATCTGCGCCGCCGACATGTCGGCATGAACGCCTTGTGCGAGCAGATCGGCGGCCAGATCGTGCAGCGCTGTCAGCCCCGCTTCATCGGCCTTGGCGGAACTCCAGGCCGGGAAGAGCACTTCCATCCAGCCTTCGGCCTCCAACGCCTGCAAGCCTTTCAGCCCCTCCGCCTCGTGACCGATCTGCTCCAGTTCCTGGCGGCGGGCCTGCGCGGAAAGATGCTCGATGACGCCCTCTTCCTTGGCGTTTCCATAGCGTGTAAGCGTCTTGGGGTCCATCTCCCAGCCCAGCCGCGCCAGGTAGCGCGTGGCCCGGATCAGCAGCGACGGCTCTTCCAGAAATCCGTAATTCGACACCAGACGCAGCGTCCCCGTCTCGATGTCCGCCGCGCCGTTGGTCGGGTCCATCAGCAGCCCATACGAACCTTCGTTCAGAGAGATGCCCATCGCGTTGACGGTGAAGTCGCGCTGGCGCAGGTCTTCCTGAATCGAAGCGGCATGATAGACCGGCTTGCCCGGCTTGGGATACTCGATGCGGTGCGTGCTGACCAGATCCACGCGCACCGTGCCCGGAAAACACAGGTAAAGCGCTTGGGAAACTTCGTCCTCGCCCCACACCTTCGCGCCACGCGCTTCGATCGCGTTCCTCAGGTTGAGCGCATTGCCATGCACGGCCACTTCCAGCGCCCGCACCGTGTGTCCGCTGGTCAGTTCGCGCACAGCGTCGCCGGTGAGAAAAAGGATGGTTCCCGCCTCGCGGGCAACCTCCCGCAAGTGGCGCAAAGCGCTCTGCTGATCGGCCGAGAGCCGGTTTTCCAGAAGATAAATGTAGTCAGGCATTCCGTTTCCTTCTTCCGCCGGTTACTTTCCGCATCCAAGTAACTGATGCTATTAGCCTTACGGCAAGCTCCAGCAAAGGTTTCAATCCAGTACAATATCACAAGCCGCTTGCTTTGGCTAGCTACAGTTCTATAGAAGTTATTCCCTTCCCTTTCCGGCACTCCAGGGTCCGTGCGACAATCCATAGCAATGGCCTCCGCACGCAAGCCGGTGATCGTCCGCAAGTTCTCCCGCGACTGGTGCGCCGGCTACGCCGCGGCCAGCTTTGGCCAGGACTCGGCAGAGTTGGAGATTCTTGACCTGAGCGGAAAGCTGCTGCGCATCCCGTGGGAGCAGATCAAGTGGGTCTGCACCGTCCGCGACCTCCCGGCGGCGGACTCCGCCAACCCCGAGCGTCTTCTGCACAAGCGCTTCGCCATCCGCCCCCGCACACCGGGCCTTTGGCTGCGCATGACCCTCACCGACGGCGAGGAGTTGGAAGGCCTGGCCGCCAATGACCGCTCGCTGGTCGAAGGCGCAGGCCTGCTGCTCACCCCGCCCGACACCCGCTCCAACACGCAGCGCATCTACCTGCCGCGCATGGCGATTCAATCCCTCGAGGTGGTCGGCCTGATCGGTGCGGCGGGACACAGGCGCCCCGCCGCCGCCAGGCCCGCCATCGAGCAGCCTGAGCTGTTTTCGCCGGAGCCGGAAGCCAGCGAGCCGGAATCTTCCGTCAATTGAACTCCAAGCCAATGGCATGGGCAGTAAGAGAATGAGCAAAATCTCCATCACCTCCAACGACCGCGTCTTTGTACTGACCGGCGCGGGCATCAGCGCCGAGAGCGGCCTGCCCACCTTCCGCGCCTCGGACGGCCTGTGGGCCGGTACTCGCGTCGAAGATGTCTGCACGCCGGAAGCATGGCAGCGCGACCCGGCGCGGGTCTGGGCCTTCTACGCGTCGCGGCGGGCGGCGGGCGCGGCGGCTGAACCGAACCCGGCGCACACGGCGCTGGCCGAATTGGAGGCGCGTCTGGGCGAGCGCTTCTTCCTCTGCACGCAGAATGTGGACGACTTGCATGAGCGCGCCGGAAGCCGCCGCCTGCTGCACATGCACGGCGAATTGGCCAAGGCCCGCTGCGAAAGCGAGTGCGGCCGGCCGCCGGTCGAGGATCGCCGCATCTATCGCAGCCTGGACGAGGTCGGCCGCTGCCCCTGCGGCGGGCGGATGCGCCCGCACATCGTCTTCTTCGGCGAGATTCCGCTGGAGATGGAGCGCATTCAGGAGGAGATTGACCGAGCCACGCTGATGGTGGTGGTGGGAACTTCAGGATCGGTCTATCCCGCGGCCAACTTTGTTCACTGGGCAAGCCAAAACGGCGCACGTACCGTCTATGTAGGCCCCGAGCCGCCGCTGAATGCCTCCGCCTTTACGCATGGGGTCGAAGGCAAGGCAGGCGAGGCGCTGCCCGGGCTTTTCAAGTTGGAAGGTTACCAGTCGCGGAAAGAATACGTAGCGCCGAGTAAATAAGTAGCCTCCCGGCCGGCTGTCGCGTAGACCTCCTGGTCCACGGCGGCGGATGGCCCCGGTCCCCAGGGCGTTCGCACGAATCGATTTGCAGATGACTCTTCAGTATTTTGCTACCGTGAAACTACCTGCTTTGAGCAGTTGACCGGCTCTCTTGCAAAGGACGGCTTAAAAAGAGAGGAAAAGCTCCCTGGGGCATGTTCCCTTTCTCTTTGCATTTAAGTACTCGTTGGTTGGTAGTTTCCGCCCTCCAGCGTGGCGACTACGCCTGATCGCGCCACAGCACTACGCCTCCCAAGAGGCCGCTCTCGTTCGAGACGATGCTGACATTTTGGGCGGGTTTAAAGAGGATCTTTTTCGTATTCCCGCCGCCGATATAGAGGTAGTCCCAGTTGAAGAGGGCTTCGGTCTGCGCGATCGCCGCCTGCAGGAAGTCGTTCCAGCGCGCCTTGCCGAACCTGTCTAGGCCGCGGCGGCCCAGATAGTCCTCGTAGGTCATGCCCTTCTTGCGCCAAGGATGATGGCCCAGTTCCAGCCCGGGAACCAGGTGGCCGTTGGTGAACAGCGCCGCGCCCAGCCCCGTGCCCAGCGTCAGCACCAGTTCCACGCCATTACCTTGAATGGCTCCGTAACCTGCCACATCGGCGTCGTTGCCCACCCGCACCGGCTTCTTCCAGCGCCGCTCCATCTCCGCCTGCAACGGGAAGCCCGCCGCCCACAGCGGATGCAGATTGAAAGCTCCAAACGTGGCCCCATGCTTGACCACCCCCGGGAAACCCACGGAAACGCGGTCGAAATCCGCAAACAGCTTACGAAGTTCGTCCAGCCCCCCCAGCACCGCCTCGGGCGTGGGCACCGCCGGGGTCAGAACCCTCTGCCGTTCACTGATCGGCTTGCCGGTGGCGTCCAGCAGCATGGCCTTCAGCCCCGATCCGCCTATATCGATAGACAGCGTATTCGGACCGGCGTGGTTGGAAGAAGGAATGGTGGAGGCAAGGGAATCGGCGGCGGGCGTGGAAGATAAAGGTGTCATCAGCAAAAATTGTACTGCCTGCGGCCAAAATTGCAAATGCCTAATCAAGGCTCCTGCAAAAATTGTAAAAATCCCAGAGTGGAACAACGTGCTGTTTCCGCACTGACCGCCCCCAGCTCCCCCGAAATTAGTCTTTGCGGGGAAGATTCTGTCGTATATTGAGACAGTGGTCGCATTGGACTATCAGCGAATAAGGGATACCAGGAAAGATGACAAGCGGAAGCAATGCCATCCTCGTCACCGGTGGAGCTGGGTTTATCGGCTCTAACTTCGTCTTGCATTGGATGCAGGATGCCAATGCATCTGTTGTCAATCTGGACCGGCTCACTTATGCTGGAAATCTTGAGAATCTCGCTGCTCTGGACGGTGATTCACGGCACAAGTTCGTGCATGGCGATATATGTGATGCGGAGTTAGTTGCATCCTTGCTGCGCGAGCACCGCCCCAGATTCATTGTTCATTTCGCCGCGGAAAGCCACGTGGACCGTTCGATTGTTGATCCCGGAGCTTTTATCCGCACCAACGTGCAAGGAACCTTCACAATGCTGGAACAGGCGCGGCTTTTTTGGTCTGAGATGAAGGCTGCCGAGCGGCAGGAGTTTCGCTTCCTGCACGTATCCACCGACGAGGTCTACGGCTCTCTTGGAAGGGACGATCCGGCCTTCTCTGAAAGCACGGCGTATGCGCCGAACAGCCCTTACGCGGCCTCTAAAGCAGCTTCCGATCACTTGGCCCGTGCATACTTTCACACTTTTGGGTTGCCGGTATTGACCACGAACTGCTCGAATAACTATGGACCCTTCCAGTTTCCTGAAAAGCTCATACCGCTGGTGATTTTGAACGCCCTCGATGGCAAGCCGCTGCCCGTTTACGGAGACGGCTGTAATATTCGCGACTGGCTCTTTGTGGAGGATCATTGTTCAGCCATCCATGCGGTGCTGGAGCGTGGACGCGCGGGTGAGACTTATAACATCGGTGGCCATAGCGAGCGGAGGAATCTGGAAGTTGTAACAGCCATCTGCAACCTGGTCGATGAGTTTCGCCCTAATCCGGAACTGTCGCCGCGACGGAACCATATTACCTTTGTTGCCGACCGCCCCGGCCATGACCTCCGCTACGCAATCAATGCGACAAAAATCAGCCGCGAGCTTGGATGGATACCGGCCTGTAATTTCGAGGATGGTCTGCGTAAGACAGTGGCTTGGTATCTTGAACATGAATTATGGGTGCAAAATGTGCGCACGGGAGCCTACAGGGATTGGATTCAAAAAAATTACAAGGAGAGAGTTAGTCAATGAAAGCGATCATTCTTGCGGGCGGATCGGGAACCCGGCTTTATCCGGTGACGCATGTCGTCTCCAAGCAGCTTCTTCCGGTCTATGACAAACCGATGATCTATTACTCGCTCACCACGCTGATGCTGGCTGGGCTGCGGGATATTCTGATTATCTCCACTCCGCAGGACACGGTGCGCTTTGCGGAGCTGCTCGATGATGGCAGCCAGTGGGGCATTCATCTGAGTTATGCTGTGCAGCCCAGTCCAGATGGTCTGGCGCAGGCCTTTCTGATCGGGCGCGATTTCATTGGCGGAGATACCAGCGCGCTGATTCTGGGCGATAACATATTTTACGGGCAATCTTTTTCCGCTCACTTGCAGCGCGCGGCCGCAGTCAAGCATGGGGCGATTGTCTTCGCCTATCCGGTGCTGGACCCAGAGCGCTACGGAGTCGTCGAGTTCGATGCTTCGGGAGGCGCGGTCAGCCTGGAGGAAAAACCTGTAACTCCCAAATCGCGCTATGCTGTAACTGGGCTGTATTTTTATGATAATCAAGTGGCTGATCTTGCCGCCCAGCTCAAACCATCGGCGCGCGGCGAATTAGAAATCACGGATCTGAATCGGCTCTATCTGGAAGCCGGTAACCTGAATGTGCAGGTGATGAGCCGGGGCATGGCGTGGCTGGATACTGGAACACACGATTCGTTGTTGGAGGCAGGCCTTTTTGTGCAAACCATCGAACGCCGCCAGGGATTGATGATCGCCTGCCCGGAGGAGATTGCCTACCGGCTCGGTTATATCGACGCCGAGCAGCTTGAATCCCTGGCGCATCCGGTGCGCAAGAGCGCTTACGGTCAGTATCTTCTGGCGCTCAAGAACGAGCCGAAATTCGCAGTGGAGGCGCTTGCGCTATGAAGATCGCGGAAACTGCATTGCCCGGCGTTTTGCTTCTAACTCCCAAGATATTCCGTGATGATCGCGGCGCGTTCATGGAAACATGGAATCAGTGCGCCTTCGCCCAGGCCGGACTGCCATCTTCTTTCGTGCAGGATAACTTTTCTTTCTCCAACAGGAATGTTCTGCGCGGCATTCACTATCAGGTTATCCAGCCGCAGGGGAAACTTGTCAGGGTGGCGCAGGGCGCAGTGCTGGATGTCGCGGTGGATTTACGCCGAAGTTCCCCGAATTTTGCAAAACATATCGCGGTTGAACTTAGTGGAGAGAACGGCGTGATGTTATGGATTCCTCCCGGCTTCGGTCATGCTTTTCTGGTGCTTTCTGAAAGCGCCGGTTTTGCCTACAAAGTTACTGACTACTATTCTCCAGCCGGGGAGAGAACCATCGTGTGGAACGATCCCGATCTGGCAATTCCATGGCCTGTCAGCGCTGAGTCAGTCATTCTCTCCGGCAAGGATCAGGCCGGCGCCACATTAGAAGAGGCGGAGGTCTTTGCGTGAGTCATCAGCCAAGAGTTCTTATTGTTGGTCACCTGGGGCAGGTCGGCGTAGAGTTACAGCGCAGCTTTTCCGGCTTGGGTGAGATCGTCTGTCATGACCGCACTACCGTGGACATAGCTGATCCGGATCAGCTCCGCGCAATGGTCCGAAGCGTCGCGCCCGTAGTGATTCTGAACGCCGCCGCCTATACGGCTGTGGACCGCGCTGAAACCGAACCGGATGTTGCCATGGCTGTCAATGCAGTCGCTCCAGGTATCCTGGCCGAAGAAGCGTTGCGCGCCCGCGCTCTGCTTGTTCATTACTCCACCGACTATGTCTTCGACGGATCGAAGATATCTCCGTGGAGCGAAACAGATCAACCAAATCCTCTGAATGTTTATGGCGCAAGCAAGCTGGCCGGGGAAAAAGCAATCATGAATCTGGGAGGAAGTTATCTGATCTTCCGCACCAGTTGGGTCTATGGGCCTCACGGAAATAACTTTCTGCTTACCATGCTGCGCCTTGCGCGGGAGCGCGAATGCCTCAACATCGTGGACGACCAGTATGGTGGGCCAACAACCAGCATTGAATTGGCCAATGCAACCCGCGCGATCGTCAGCGACATACTGGCCGGTAAGTTTGAGGCGCCGGAAAACTGGGCCGGCCTTTATCATATGACCTGCGGAGGATCTGTTTCATGGTGCGGCTTTGCGCAAGCCATCTTTGCCCGTGCAAATTTTTTTCTAAACTGCAAGCAGCCCTCCGTTAGGCCAATCGCGTCCTCTGAGTATGTTGCTCCGGCAAAGCGCCCGCATAATTCCGTTCTTTCGAATGAAATGTTGTTTTCCCGTTTCGGCTGCCGGTTGGCTTCCTGGGAGTCTGCCATGGAGACAGTGTTTCTCCAACTGGCTGAACAGGCTCAACTGTAATTATGCCTTTTGTAGTAACAGTGGACAGCGTTGTTTTGAGTATCACTCCTGGTCTTTTGTCAGGTGAGTACAAGCGCGGAGAGTGTAGGATGAGTCATAAAGTTGTCGGAAATGCAGCATCCTTAATATCGATGCAACTGGTCGGTTATATTCTTCCGCTCGTCACTATTCCCTATCTGCTGCGTGTTCTTGGACCAGAGCGCTTTGGTATAATCGCATTTTCTCAAGCCATAATGGCATATTTCATTGTTATAAATGATTACGGTTTTAACCTCAGCGCCACCCGTGAGTTATCCCTGTGCCGGGATAATCCAAGACTTAAATCAGAACTGTATTTTTCCATTATGGCAATCAAGGCTTCTCTGTGCATCGTGAGCCTTCTTGTACTTTCTTTCATCGTTCGCTTTGTGCCAAGCGTTCACGCAAACAGAGGTGTCTATTATGGAAGTTTTCTCTTGGTTGTGGGAAACATGCTGTTTCCTGCCTGGTTTTTTCAGGGAATTGAAAAGCTATACTGGATATCTCTCGTAAATATTGCATCAAACGTCTCTTTTTCAGTGGCAACGTTTATAGCCGTGCATTCATCATCCGACTATATTCGCGCAGCAGTAATTCAAGCGGGCGGAAGATTGCTGGCGGGTATACTTGGAATTGTCATCCTATTTTCCTCAGAGGACATGGAGATTTGTTGTCCTACCTGCGCGCAAATGCGTTCAAGGCTGGTTGATGGGTGGCATCTGTTCATATCCCAGATCTCGGTTTCATTGTTTTTATCGTCGATTACGGTTGCTTTGGGATTCTTGCGCGGCATGACAGAAGTCGGATACTTTAGTGCCGCGAACAAGTTATTGAATGTTGGGCAGGCAATTCTGGGTGCGATTGGTCAGGCGATGTACCCACACGTATGCTCACTTGCCTCCCGTTCTCGTGCGGCAGCGGTATTGTACTTGAGGAAGTCTCTTCTTGTGACTGGCGGAATATCTTTGTTCGTCGGTGCGTTTGTGTTGGCGTTCGCCGCGCAGATCGTTCGCGCAGTAATGGGTGCGCAATTTTCCGAAGCAGCGCCAGTTCTTCGCTTTATGTCAGCGATTCCGTTTGTCTGTGCGATTAACAACATCTATGGAACTCAAGCCATGCTGAATTTTGGCATGAAGCGTAGTTTTACTTCCACAATCATCTATTCTGGGGTCTTGAGCCTTATTGTTCTTTTACCTTTATCGTCCTGGTTTGGAGCACAAGGTGCAGCATGTTCCGCATTGCTTTTCGAAGTTTTGCAAACTGTAATGCTTATCGTAATAATGCGGGCGAGAGGGATTTTTTTATTCCCAATAGGTAAGCAAAAGTTTGAAACGTATTTCGCTATTTGATTTTGCTCGTTTGGAGGATGAGGTTATGACAGGTAGTAAATTGAAAATCACATTTGTTCTCCCAGGGCGCGGTGATAAACCGGTAGGAGGCCCAAAAGTTGTGTATGAATATGCAAATCATCTTTCGCGTAGAGGCCATAAGGTCTCCATTGTGCATCCGGCAAGAAGTTGTCAGTATGGATTGGGCCTGACCGGTAATACAAAGAATTGGCTTCGCTACTTTCAGATTGCCATGGGCATGCCTTTTCGCCCCGATCATTGGTTTCAAGTCGACCCGGAAGTAAACATGGTTTGTGTTCCGAATTTGTCTGAGAGATGGATACCAAAAGGTGATATTGTGGTTGCGACTGCATGGCAAACCGCCGAATGGGCGTGTGGATATTCAAGATGCAAGGGAAGAGGATTTTATCTGATTCAGCATCTGGAAACCTGGTGCGGTCCAGAGGATAAAGTCTTTAAAACCTGGAAAACTCCTTTGAGTAAAATTGTCATTGCTAAATGGTTGCAAGAGATTGCTACTGGGCTTCACGAGGAAGCATCATACATTCCGAATGGATTGAACATGAGAGAGTTTCAGATGGATATTTCTCCGTTGAACCGAGATGCGATGAGCATATTTATGCTATACCATGAATCAGACTGGAAAGGAAGTTCTGATGGTATTGAAGCTCTCAAACTGGTGCGGCAGATGTGCCCAGAAATTAGAGTTGCGCTCTTTGGCGTTCCGCCTAGGCCGTCTTCGCTTCCTGAATGGATTGAATACTACCGAGAACCGCAGCGTGAATTGCTACGAAAACTTTACAATCAATCGGCTATATTTGTTTCGCCGAGCTGGGCTGAAGGGTGGCCACTCCCGCCGGCAGAGGCAATGTTGTGCGGTGCTGCGCTAGTGGCTACGGACATTGGAGGGCACCGAGAGTATGCATCTCATGGAGATACAGCTTTACTTTGTCCGATAAAAAACCCTCGAGGTCTCGCACAGAACATTCTGACACTGGTGCGCGATGGTGATTTGAGATTGCGTTTAGCGAATAACGGACACAAATATATCAAGCAATTCACTTGGGATCTCGCGACGAATCGTTTGGAATCGCTGTTTCAAAATAGTTGCTTTGGAGGTGTTAAGAGTCTCAAAGAGGGAAAAACGTAATTTTGTCTTTCCGTCTCACGCTCTTCACGACAATCGAATGGCAAGATGTGAACAGAACATTTTTAGACTCACATTTTTCATGTGGGCATGTCCGCAGTCGAGAGTGAAGTTGAAGTGCTAAAAGGGCAAATCTACATCATTACAATACCCCGATGGTTACTCCCTAAATGCTGGCTAAGTGGTTATTGTTTTACGCTCTAGTTGTAAAGATTAGATTACAATAAAAGTATATACCAGCAACATAACCTGCATTATTAACTGTGTATCAAGTTTTTTGTGAAACCTGGAGGATGGCGCGAACATGACACCCTACTATCTCATCTACCTTCTTGTATCGGCGGGTCTGCCGATATGCTTTCTCAATGACGTTGCAGTCCGCAAGATCGCACAAAGAATATACTTTGCAGGCATTATCGCTGTTCTTGCGGTATTTGCGGGCGTTCGTTCTCCCGGAGTGGACGCAGACTCCTACAACTATATCTTCTGGTTCGATTCGGTCTCCACGGGTTCAGCGACGCAGATGCAATGGATCAGAGACCCGCCATTTGCGTTGATTTCTTACATAGTATCAGGAATGGGACTTCACTACCCTGTGGTTGCCACGATCTATGCTTTTCTAGGCTTGCTCACAACGATTATATTTGTAGAAATTTCATCCAATCCGCGATGGGCTACGCTTTTTTTCTATCTTTTCTTTTGCCAGTACTTTCTTGTTGGGGAAATGACATTGATTCGGTCCGCTGTGGCGATTCCCTTAATGGCAATAAGTATTTATCTTGCCAGTGAAAGGCGTCATTGCAGGGCCTTGTTCGTTTATATACTTGCGCTTCTTTTTCATTTTTCTGTTATTGCCGCTCTCCCTTTTTTACTATTGCTTCTTGCAGGAGTGCAATTTCGCTCCAGGGTGTGGATCTATTTTCTCATAGCTTTTGGAGTCATTGTTGCCAATTTAATGATTCCCTTAGTTAGTTATCTTTCAACCATATACCGTATCTCTGAGTTTATGATTGGAGAACGTCCAGAGAATCCCCTGCCGACACTATCATGGTACTTGTTAGCCCACTTGCTGACGATATCTGTTAGCGTGCTGCTTATGTGGAAGCGTCTGACAATCCACATGAGGATTACTACCTTGCTTGCTTGTCTCGGCATATGTCTATTTCAGATATTCATAGGGAACCCGGGCTTGGCTCCGCGTTTGATATACCTGTTCGATCTGTATTGGCTACTTATCATGGTTGTAATTCTCGAAAGGCTCAAAGGGGACAAGCGTTTTGTGTACGTCGCATTTCTAATAGCGGGTGGACTGGCTCTGTTCATCAAGTCGCTGCAATACATCAAGCCCTATTCCACAGTCTTCGATTGAGATGAATTATTTCACTTCGCGGAATTTATCCAGCGCGAAATATCCAACATAAATGTAGACATCATATTTTGGAAGTATTTTTTGTGACTTGCGGGAGGGATTTATGATCGCGGCTATCATCATCTTATACCACCCAGACTTGGAGGCGGTTGGCCGCCTCATCGCCACACTTGCGGGGCAAGTCGACTCAGTGCTGGCGATTGACAACACCCCCGGCTCAGCGGAAGGCAAATCTGGTTTATTTACCAAACAGGATAGTTTTGTTACGTACATTCCGCTGGGCGAAAATGTCGGGATTGCGGCGGCCCAAAACATCGGGATACAGTTTAGTATCAACAAGGGGTATTCTCACGTTCTTCTTCTGGATCAAGACAGCTTGCTTCCGGCAGGGTTTGTCAATCTGCAACTTAAGGCGGAGGAAAGGCTGCTGAAAAGAGGCGAGAAGGTCGCGGTTGTTGCGCCTCAAATCTTGGATGAAAAGACCGGCAAGAGACCTTGCGCTGTTACCTATCGCTGGATGTTTGCTCGCGAACAATACGCAAAGGATGATTCCACCGAACCCATCCAAAGTGACAATTTGATCTCTTCTGGGTCATTGATTCGCACTCAAGTACTTCTGGATATCGGATTGATGCGCTCAGAACTCTTTATCGAGTATGTTGATACGGAGTGGATTTTTCGCGCTCAGCAAGCAGGTTATCGCGGCTTTTGCGTTCCCGAAGCAGTAATGATGCACAGTTTCGGCGATGATGCAGCAACCGCTTTCGGCAAGTGCTTTTTCCTTTACTCGAATTCCCGGTACTACTACAAACTGCGAAACGAAATTTATTTAACCCGCTTAAAGACCATGGGATGGCGGTGGAGGACATATGCGCTGTCCAGAATTCCTTACCATTTCTTTTTGTATGCGGCTCTTGCCAGCAATCGCGGTTCCGCTTTTCGATTGCTGCTCACGGCTGTCTTCGATGGGATATTTGCCCGGCTTGGACCGTTAAACAAATCGTTTTCGGAAGCTGGGCGTGAAAAGTGAATCAGGCGCAACTGATACTGAAAACAGAGAAAGGAATTGCATGGGTACAGATGATTCCAATAGCAGAATCAAGGGTGAAGGACGCATGAAGCGGCAGTTGCGTTATCTGATTGTTCTAAACGATCTGGGGTTTTTGTATAGCCATTTCTGGACGCTCGCTTTAGCTATCCAGGGAGCAGGCTGGGATGTAATTGTAGCCGCGCGGAGCAGCGCGAGCCGGCAGCGTGCGATGGAAGCGGGAATGGAGTTTATTCCCCTCAAGCTCAAGGTTGGCATTGGTGGTCCACTGGAGGAGATCAAATCTTTGCTGGCCTTGCGTGCGGCCATTCGATCCAGCGGTGCAGATTTGGTTCATCTTGTGTCCCTCAAGAACGTGCTGCTGGGCGGAATGCTGCTTCGACGCCGCAAGGATGTATCTTTGCTTGGCGCAATTACCGGTCTAGGCAGTATGTTTGTCGAACGGAAGCTGTTGTATACGGTTCTTCGTCCAATGGTGCTTTTTGGACTCAAGTCAGTCTTCCGGAATTCCCGGTCGGTCATGGCATTGGAAAATCATGATGACCAGAATTTTTTTGTTCAAGCGAGTGTTGTCGGCAAGGCGAAATGCATTGTAGTTCCCGGAGCCGGATTGTTGAAAAACGCGATAGTGCCCACGGCGCGCAATAACTCGGTTCCTGTAGTGCTTTGCGTCAGCCGCATGATCCGCAACAAGGGTATCCCCCAATTGATCGAAGCGGCGCGCATCCTGCACGATGAAGGACAAGAATTCGAGTTATGGCTTGTGGGTGATATTGACACAAATAATCCGACCTCACTGACTCGCGAGGTTCTGCAATCCGCGGAGTCGCGCGGAGCGGTGAAATGGCTTGGGCAGCGGGACGATGTTGCGAAATTATTGGGAAGGGCGGATATATTCTGCCTGCCGACTTATTACCGGGAAGGCCTTCCGCGCGCATTGGTAGAGGCCTGTGCGGCAGGCTGCGCGATCATTACGGCTGATGTGCCGGGGTGCCGGGAAGTTGTGGCGGATGGCGTGAATGGGCGGCTTGTCTTGCCGCGCGACATACCTTCATTGGTGGATGCGTTGCGCACACTTTTGCGTGAACCGGAGACCTGCCGGCGAATGGGACTTGAATCTCGGCAGCGCTTTGAGCAGTTATTTACAATGAGTAATTCCCTGGCAGCTTTCAATCAATGCTATGCGGCGTTGGATGTTCCGCTCAAAGTGGAGTGCGAGGAGAGAGAACGATGAAGATTGCAATACTTGGAACTCGTGGAATCCCAGCCAGGTATGGAGGATTTGAGACATTCGCTGAGAAGCTAGCCGAGGGTCTTTCCGGGCATGGAGTGGATGTAACCGTGTTTTGCGAGTCAGGAGGGCTCTCCACGCCGGAAGTCTATCTGGGAGCAAAACTCCAATTTATATCCGCCCCCTCTCTTGGACCGCTACAGACAATTATCTATGACCTGAAATGCCTGTGGGCGGCCCGCAAAGGATACGACATTGTCTATATGCTCGGTTATGGATCTGCTCCATTCTGCCTGATTCCCAGGCTATGGGGAACAGAAGTATGGATCAACCCCGATGGCCTGGAGTGGGCGCGCGCCAAATGGGGACCTCTTGCCCAATGCTATTTCCGGCTGATGGAATGGAGTTCCATTTATGCCGCCAATCGCATCATTGCCGACGCTGCATCCATCGCAAGGCATCTGACTGAACGGCATGGGCCGATAAAAAACTGCAACGTGATCCGCTATGGGTGCGAGGTGATCGAATCTTCCCCTGCGGAGGAGCCGCTCACAGAGTGGCAGCTTGCGCCGGGAAGTTACTATCTTATCGTCTGCCGCCTGGAGCCGGAGAACCATGTACGCGAGATTCTTCAGGCGTTCAAGCAATCCAGAAGCTGCAAGGAATTGATTGTGGTGGGCAATCATCAGACCGGCACGAGTTATGTTCGCGGTTTGCTAGAGTTAGAGGATAGGCGGATTCGGATGATCGGAACGGTGTATGACCAGGATAAGTTGACCTGCTTGCGGTATCATTCATTCGCTTACATGCACGGCCATAGCGTAGGCGGAACGAATCCATCGCTGCTGGAGGCTATGGGATGCGGTAACCTTATACTTGCACACGATAACCCGTTCAATCGCGAGACTCTTGGGTCTTGCGGCTATTACTTTGAGGATGTAAAAGAACTTGTTCAAGTTATCCACACCGCGGAAGAACAGGAAGAGGAGATAGCACGACACAGAGTGGCCGCGAAGCGTCGCGCCCGCGAGGAATTTCGCTGGCCCGATATAGTCTCAAGCTACCTGAATCTACTGGATAAGTCGGTAGCACAAGACGGAAAGAGAGCTGAGTCAAATCTGCGTTTCGCATCAAAAACCTTCCTGCCATGATATCTCATATGGCCCATTTCAGCCGTTTTTTGGCTCAGAATATCTGTTTATAGTCAATATAGATCCGGCCCTAGAGCAGTGCAATCGCATTTGAAATCATCTGGAGGGAGCAGGGGCATAAATGCCTCTGCTCCCTCCGAAAAGCATCCTGCATGAGTATCGCGACAAAGATGAGCATTAGGCGAAGTTCGAATGCGATTGCCCTGGGCACTCAACGTCTTTCAAATCCGGCCGACTATTGATCCGGCCCTAAAGCATTTGAACCTAAAAACGGCAGTTGAAGCGCAGCAAAAATGGCTAACTGATTCAAGCCAAAACAGCTTGCAAACATTGAGGATTTCGCCATTTTGGTGAAGTGCGAAGTTTCACCAAGACACGATTGCACGCTCCCGGATACTCGGAATGAACATGATCGCGAATAGGATCGTAAATAACACAAATACAGCAAGTTAGCTTCCGCTTCGCGGAAATGGCAGGTTAGCGAGTTAGCGTTAGCACAATGCATCCAAAACGCGACACAGCGAGCTGGATTGCTGCTAACTGCTTGTGGTGAAAGTCGAAAATCCCGAAAGCCTTCCCTCAGGGGCTAAAGCCCATACTCTTTTATCAGCATTTTGCGGCACGACTGAAGTCGTGCCCTGGTTACAAAACATTCCAAGATCGAGTTTTTCCGCAGCCTCTAACAGCCTGTGGTGAAAGTCCAAAAGACCTGAAAACCATCCCTCAGTGGCTAAAGCCACGTTGATTACACACTACTTACGGCACGGCTAAAGCCGTGCCCTTTCAAAACCTGACTTTTACCACAGGCTGCTAACTGCCGTTTTTCGGTTGAACGGAATCAATGATTGCAGCCGCGGATCCTTCGACTCACCACCCCCAAATTGAAGAACATTTGGGACCCCGGTCGCTCAGGATGACAGTCTTAAAGTGTTGCAATTCTTCAGGGCAGGATCAATAACATACGTTACCCGCAGAGCACGTATCCCTTCATGGGCCGGGGTTTTGAGGGCAAGGTCAGAGTTTGATTCTAAACTAAAGAGAGGAGGGGATATGGCGGACGGCCGCGAAGAGCGCAAGGAGCAGGAAAAGCGTCGTGAACGGGAGAAGCGGGAGGATCAGGAGGACCGGATTGAACGCTATCGGACGGATGAGTGGGAGGCTGAGCGGGTTGACTCATAGGGTGGTCAATGGCAAGTGGGCTGCTTCTGGTGGACAAGGGTAGGAAGGTGCGTGGTCTCCCACCCATTCCGCAGAATGCGCGGAATGGATAGGGCACGGAAGATTGAATACCCGGAGCTGAAAACGCGTTACGGCTTGACGCGCACCTTGGGCTCGACGGAGAGGCCGGGGCGCAGCTCGTGGTTGGGGTCTTCGCTGGCCAGGTCGCTAAAGTCGATGCGCACCGGGACGCGCTGGACGACCTTGACGTAGTTGCCGGTGGCGTTTTCCGGCGGGAAGAGCGAGAGGACGGAGCCTGTGGCGCCGCCGATCTGCTTCACCTTGCCGTGATAAGTCTTGCCGGTGGAGTCCACTTCAATTTCGACCGGCTGGCCGGCGGCCATCTGGCGCAGTTGCGTTTCCTTGAAGTTGGCGGTCACCCAGAGGTCTTCGAGCGAGACGAGCATGGTCAAGTTCTGCCCTGGCGCTACGTTCTGGTTGATTTCGACGCTTTTGCGAGTGATGATGCCGGCCACGGGCGCGACAATCTTGGTGTAGCTGAGGTTGAGTTTGGCCTGGTCGAGCTTGGCTTGAGCCTCCAGCACCTGGGCCTGGGCCTGCTTGGCGCGGGCAGACTGCGCCACCACTTGCTGGGGGCCGGTCTGGGCGAATTTTTGCTGGGCCGCGGCTTGCGTTTCGCGTTCCTTGGCTTCGCTGACCCCTTCTTCGGCGGCCTTCTCGGTGTGACGGGCGCTGGAGAGCGCGGCCTTGGAGGCGTCGGCGGCGGCTACGGCTGCGTCGAACTGCTGCTTGCTAATGACGTCCTTTTCGACCAGCGGCTTGTAGCGTTCGAGGTCGGCTTGGGCCTTGGTATTGTTGGCCTTAGCCTGCGCCACTTGGGCGTGGGCGGCTTCGAGCTGCTGCTGGGCCTGCTCGACGGCATCGTGGGCGCTGGTGACACCGGCGTCGGCGGAACGCAAAGAGCTGCCGGTGTTGATGGAGGTGATGGGCACATTGACGTCGGCGGCCGCGGCATTGGCCTGGGCGCTGGCCAACGCAGCCTCGGCATTCTCGACCGCAATCTGATAGTCGCGGGGATCGAGTTCGGCGATCACGTCGCCGGCCTTGACCTGCTGATTGTCCTCGACATTGACTTTGACGATCTGTCCGCCGACGCGGGGGCTGACCTGGATCAGGTGGCCGTTGACCTGGGCGTCGTCGGTGTCCTCGGTGTAGGTGGAGCGCCAATAGAGGCCGGCAGCGACCAGCGCGAGGATCACCACCACGATGATGGCGATGCCTCGGCGGCGCGCATTCGGCGTCACGCTTTGCGTGTCTTCTTCCGGCTCGTTGGGAACGGGTGTTGGGAATGAATCCGCCACGTCTACTTACCTCCCAGATAATTCTTGTAGTTCTCGCCTGCTCCCAGGGCACGGGCCAGGCTGAGCTTGGCGACGTTGTGCCGGTAGAGGCTGGTTACGTATTGATCGTTGGCCTGCGCCACGGATTGCTGCGCCTGGCTAACGGCCAGGTTGTCGCTGACGCCGGCCGCGTAGCGCTGCTGCGCCTCGCTGAGCGCCTCATTGGCCAGTTCCACGCTCGATTTGGCCACCTCGACCATCTTCTGCGCCGAGGTGATGTCCAGCAGGGCGTCGCGCACATCGGCGTCCACCTGGGCGTTCTTGTCGCTCAACTTGGCTTGCGCGGTATCCATCTGCGCCTGGGCCTGCTGGGCTTCGCCGCGCAGGGCATACTCCTTGAAGAGCGGAACGCTGAGCGTGCCGTTAGCGTCGCCCGTGCCGTGGGAGTGCGAGAGCGTCGTGCCGATGTCGCCGTAGTCGCCGTTGAAGGTGAGCGTGGGCAGGCGATCGGCGGTGGCGGCCTTGCGCTGCTCTTCGGCAGCCTTGGCCTGCTCGACCATGGCGGCTAAATCCTTGCGGTTGGCGTGCGCCTGGCGGATGGCTTGATCGACGTCGATCTGGTCGAAGGCCGCGTAAGGCTCTTTGTCGGCCAGCGTAAAGCTCTGCGCCAGAGGCAGTCCGATGGTCCGCGCCAGGGCCAGCTTATCTTTTTCCAGCGCGTTTTTGGCGACGATCAATTGCTGATCCAACGATTGGGCATCGACGCGGGCGCGCAGTTCATCGAGCAGCGGCGCGGTTCCGGCCTGGTGATTGGCAGCCGCTTGGTCGAGGGAGATTTTGGCCGTGGCGGCCTGGGCCTCGACGCTGGCAACGCGGCTTTCATCGGCCAGCGCGAGCAGATAGGCGTTGCCCACGACCAGCACCACCAGCTCGCGTGCATCCTGCGCGGAGAGCTGCGCGGCGGCAAAGTTGTGGCGCGCGGCCAGATAGTTGCGCAGGGAGGCCACATCGATCAACGACCAAGTGAGCGAGGCGCGCAGATCGGTAAAACCAAAGGGACCGAGTGTGGTGGGAAAGCCCGGAATCCGCATTCCCTGGGCGGGCAGGTCCACCTGCATCACGGTTTCCTTGGCGCTGGCATCGACGCTGGGCAACAGGGCTTGCAGTTCGCTGAGTCGTTCGCCGCGCGCCGCGGCCGTCTGCGCACTGCTGAGGATGACGCCCAGATTGGCCTTCAGGCCGCGCTGGATAGCATCGTCAAGGGTGAGCGCGACCGGTTGCGCTGTCGCTTCTCCCTGGGTAACGCTACCCTGGAACGGAGAGGCGCTCTGCGCAGCCAGCCCGCAAGGATACAGCCCCGCCAAAGCCAGAGCCAAGGCAGGGAGAGAACGGCTTATCGAACTTTTATTCAGCAAATTTGAAGACATCAGGGTCGTTCGACTCTCAGCGAAACCCTCCATCCCTCGACAGAAGCGAAATGCGGACGGCAGGAGTCGCATCTCTAGTGTAACGAACGAGGCGGCGGGCCGCCTCCCGGACTATGTTTTTTCCGTTCGCCAAGAGCCAAAGGATACGGGCGAACAGACTGCGCCGTCTCCGTGGCGGATGTTTCACTCTTTGCTTCTCACCCAGAGCCGCGCTGCGCTTGCCATGTGCTATTTTCGATGGCTCGGCTGACATCAAGAAAAGCGCTGGAACAGATGTTGCAATCGCTGTCCGGGCGCCTCATCCTGGCTGCGTCTTTGTTATTGCGGCAAGGGTGGGATACAACAAAGCCGACCTTACCGCAACGATGGAAATGCTCTAGCCGCCATTTACAAGGCTCTGACCAATTCTCGGTACACATTGATGTTGGAAATTATCAGCAATTCACAAGAAATCCAGAAACTACATGATCAGAA
The DNA here is from genome assembly GCA_964450895.1 of uncultured Occallatibacter sp. GTDB lineage: Bacteria > Acidobacteriota > Terriglobia > Terriglobales > Acidobacteriaceae > Telmatobacter. The sequence continues at coordinate 20,656 of CAYVGW010000053.1, forward strand.
ATCCCATCCTTCCGCGGAGAACGCGGAAGGATGGGCACCCAATCTTTCCAGCGGAAATAGGATTTTTACCTATCCGTGCATGAATAGCAAGGGTCGATCGACGCCTGAATCAGCGGCGTGTCGGCCAGGCGGGCGCCTTTGACCATCCAGCGGATGGCGGGCATGACCGCATAGGTCGGCGTGCGGACGTGGACGCGGGCGGGGTTGCGCGAGCCTTCCTTCCAACTGACCGAGTACATGACCTCGCCGCGCGGGGCTTCCACGCGGGCCGTGCCGGTGCCGGTGGTGAAGACGAACTTCTCGCCCTCGGTATGGATCTCGCCGGGAGGCAGCTTGGCGAGGGCCTGTTTGAGAATCTTGCAGCTCTCCATGATCTCCAGGGCGCGCACCAGCAGGCGGGCGGTTACGTCGCCGGCGGGCTGCACGGGCACGTCGAAGTCCATCTCCGCGTAGGCGGCGTAGGGCGCGGCTTTGCGGATGTCCTGCGGCACGCCGGAGGCGCGCGCCACCGGGCCAACTACGCCCAGCGAGAGCGCCTTCTCGTTGGTCAGCACGCCGATGCCGGCGCAGCGCGAGGCGGCGGTGCGGCTGGTGGTGAAGATGGGAATCACGGTGCGCAGCATCTCGCCTTCCAGCTTCTCGACCATCTTGAGAATCGCCTGCGGATCAGCGATGTCGCGGTTGACGCCGCCGATGCGGTTCATCGAATAGTTGACGCGGTTGCCGCTGATGGCGGCCAGCACGTCCATGACTTTTTCGCGAATCTCGAAGCAGGTCATGAACATGGTTTTGAAGCCCATCAGCTTGGCGGCGATGCCGGCCCAGAGGACGTGGGAGTGCAGCCGCTCCAGCTCCGCCATGATGACGCGAATGTACTGCGCGCGCGGCGGCGGGGTGAGGTTGGTGACCTTCTCCATCGCGCTGCAGAGGGTGAGCGTGTGAATGAACGAGCAGATGCCGCAGACCCGCTCCATCAGCGCGATGACCTGAATGTGGTTGCGCGTCTCGGCCAGGTGCTCGATGCCGCGAAAATTGAAGCCGATGTGCAGCTTGGCGTCGATGACCGTCTCACCTTCGCAGATCATGTCCAGCTTGTAAGGCTCTTCGAGCGCTGGATGGTAGGGGCCCATGGGAATCTTGTAACTCATTTTTTCACCTCATGAACAATAGTTGCTGGAATCGCTTGGTGGACAATATCAGCAAGTTAGCGGTGTTAGCGGAGTTAGCGAAGTTAGCGCAGATTCACGCCGGTTGTGTCGCCCTGGCGCAGCAGCAGCGGCTCGTACTCGCGGCCGGTGAACTCCAGGGAATACTCTTCGTGAATCTCGCGCTCGATCCAGTCGGCGGCCTCGCATAAGTCGAAGATGCTTTCGATGGATCTACCGGTCAGTACAAAAGGAAAGCCGAGCAACTGGCCGTCAAGATCCCAGTGATACTCCAGGCGAAAGCCTTCTTCCTTGGGTAACTGATAGGCGGTGATGGTAACGAAGCGGGCGCGCAGATCGTTCATTGCCGCGGCTAACTGGCGCACGTTCATGGCGCCCAATGTGAGCCAATGCACGCCGCCTTTTTCGATAAACTCTTCGCTGACGCCGAGCTTTTCTGAAATGCTTTTCATGAACAAAACCCTTCCGGTGAAAATTCTCCATCTTGCGATCAAAGGAAAACAATTAGCGAGTTAGCCCCGCTTGCGCGGGAAAGCAAGTTAGCGAGTTAGCCCGGCATTCGCGTCCGTCTTGGGCGCGGGCGGCTTGACCGGCGCCTTGCGGGCCACGGTGTAGGACTTTTTCAGTTCGCCAACGGTGAGATAGATCGGCGGGCAGGCCGACTCCTGGCTGAGCGCGTGCTCCTTGCAGCCTTCGACGCAGCGTCCGCAAAAAGTGCATTGGCCAGGCTCGTAGCTCCAGGTGAACTCGCCCTTGCCGGTCTTGAATTCAATGGCCTTGGCGGTGCAGCGCATCTTGCAGATGGCGCAGCCGGAGCAGAGCGCGGGATCGAAGCGGACGAGGCCGCGATAGTTCGCGGTGACATCGGGCCGCGCTGGAAAGCGCATGGTGCGCGAGCCGCCCCACAGGTTTTGCCACAGCATGGTCAGTATTTTCATGCTTTCAACCTCATAAAAAGCGCGGCGGCCACGGCCAGAACCGCGAAGATGAGCGTGCATTGCCAGTAAAAGCGCACGGTGGTATCGATCTGCAAGCGCGCCGTGGCGGCGGCGGTGACCGACAGCAGTAGCACGATGGCGAAGGAAAGTGCTACGAAGATAAGAATCGCCAGACCGCCGAAGAGAACCTGGGGGGCGATCAGCGTGGCGACGAGGCCGGTGGCGGCGACCCACTCCAGCCCATGCGAAAGCTCCCACATGGCCAGCTCGGGGCCGGCGTATTCGACCATCGGGCCGGAGTAAATCTCCTGCTCGGCGTTGGGCAGCGAGAAGGGATTCAGGTGCAGCTTGGCGGGCAGGCAGATGAGCAGCGCAAGAATGCCCAGCCAGCGCAAGGGCGACGACGGCAGCAACGCCAGCGCCGAGAGGCTGAAGGTGTGCTGCGAGGCGGCGATAGAAAGGATGGCCAGCAGAAAGACGATGTTGTAGCTGACGCTGAGAACCGCTTCGCGCGCCGAGCCGATCTCGCCGAAGATGGAGCGCGAGCTGAAGCCGGCGGCGATGATGCACATCGAGGGCAGCTCCAACAGCGCGAGCAGCAGGATCAAGTCGCCCTGGAAGCCGCCCGAGGCCGGCAGCACGGGCAGCAGGCCGACCGCGCCGGCCGCGGAGGAAACCGCGATCAGCGGCCATGCGCGCATCAGCATTCCGGCGATGCCGCTGCGCTCCGGCGTCGTCTTGCCCATCAGCTTGATGAAGTCGAAGAAGGGCTGCATGAAGGGCGGCCCGATGCGCCCCTGCATCCGCGCCACGGCCTTGCGCTCCACCCACAGAAAGAACCAGGCGCAGGGCACGGCGAAGAGCAGGCCGGGAAAGATGAGCAAGCGCGCCAGTGAAGTGATCAGTGTGTTCATGCTTGCACCTCTTCCGTTTTCACTTCGGATTCCTTCGCCGCTTCTTTCGCGCAGGCGCATCCGTCTTTGCAGCAGGCGGCCTCGGCGATGGGAATCATCACCGACTCAGCCGGCGGCTGGTTGCCGCGCTCGGCGATGATCTGCGCGGCCTTGGCGACGCCCAGAATAATCGCGTCGGGACGAGGCGGGCAGCCGGGAACAAAAACATCCACCGGAATGTGGCGGTCGAGCGGGCCGTCGAGGGTGCGGCTGTCTATGAAGACGTTGGTCGTCGCGGGGCAGGAGCCGATGGCGATGACCGCCTTGGGTCCGCAGACCTGGCCGTAAACGGTGCGAATCGCGGCGGCGGCATTGTGGGTGACCGGGCCGGTGACGCAGAGGATGTCGGCGTGGCGCGGGCTGCCTTCGAGGCGCACGCCCAACTGCTCGGCGTCGTAGCGCGGCGAGAGCGCGGCGATGATCTCGATGTCGCAGCCGTTGCAACTGCCCGAGTTCATGTGAAAGAGCCAGGGGCTGTGGC